>JAKAXN010000466.1 GCA_021816565.1 Actinomycetes bacterium | reverse complement strand
AGCACCGCTCCGAGCTCGGTGAGAGAGGCCGGGTCGTACCCCTGGAGTTCAGCTGCGCCGGCGGGGGGCGGGAGGGTGGCGCTGCGGCTCTCCACGAACACCCGGGAGCGGGCCAGGAGCCCGGGAGGCAGCTCCGGGCCGGACCCGACGGAGCTGACGAAGGCGCCCCCGGCTATCCAGCCGTCGTCGATCACCGCCTCGGGGGCGTCGGTGCAGCAACACACCATGTCAGCGTCGTGCACGGCGTCTCTAACCGAATCCACCGCGACCGCGCGGGGGTACCGAGCGGCGAGGCCCGCCGCCTTCGGTCGGTGTCGGGACACGACTCTGAGATCGGTCGGGGCCAGCAGGTGGCTGAAGGCGGCCAGGTGCGCTTCTGCCTGCACGCCGGCTCCGATGACCGCAACCGACCGCCTCCGGGGGCCGGCCAGCGCCCGGGCGGCCAGGGCCACCGTCATGGCGGTGCGGACGGCGGTTATGTGCGTGCCGCCCATCACCGCGACGGGGAGACCGGTCTCCTCGTCGAACACCGCGATCAACGCCTGGTGGGCCGGCCGGCCGACCTGCGGGTTCCCCGGGTAGACGCTGACCAGCTTGGCCGCCAGCCCCAGGCCCGGGACGTAACCGGGCATGGCGCCGAGCAGCCCGGCGCCGGTCCGGGCGGCGATCCGGGCAGGCACCGATGCGGTCCCCTCGGCCAGGGAGATGAGGGCCCGGGTGAGCGAGCGGGCCAGCTGGTCCAGCGGCAGCGCCTCGCGGACCTCGGCTTCGCTGAGCACGAGCAGCTCCGACATCACCAGATCGTGCCAGAGGCGGCCCGGGGAGCACCTCTCCTCGTTAGATTCCTGAGGGTGCCCCTCCTGGACCGTCCCGGTGCTTCGCTCTACTACAACGTCACCGGTCAGGGTCCACCGGTCGTCTTCGCCCACGGCCTCGGAGGGACCCACACCTCGTGGTGGCAGCAGGTACCGGAGTTCGCCCGGCACTGGACCTGCGTGGTCTTCGCGGCCCGGGGCTTCCACCCGTCGCGCCTGTCCCGACCGCTCCCCGCTGACGCGTCGATCGTTGATGACTTCGTCGACGACCTCAGCGCGCTGATCGAGGAGTTGCATCTGGGCGAGGTCCGTCTGGTCGCCCAGTCTCTGGGCGGCTGGGCCTGCCTGGAATACACCCTGTCCCACCCGGACCGGGTGCGGGCGCTGGTCCTGGCCGACACGACCGGTACCGTGAGGCCGCCGGTCGATTCCAGCCGGGAGGTCTCCGAGGCGCTCTTCGCCCGAGGGATCCATCCGGCCTGCGGCGAGCGCATGGCGGCGGAGCAGCCGGAGTTGCACTGGCTCTACCGATCACTGGACGGGTTGAGCCCCGATCTCGACAAAGGGGCGATCCTGGCCGGGCTGGCCGCGGCGCGCACCCGCAGCCTGAGTGATGTGGCCGGGTTGCCCGTTCCGGTCCTGGGCATCGCCGGGTCCGAAGACGTGGTGATCCCGCCCGGTGCGGTCAAGGCGGTGGTGGACGCGATGCCGAACGGGCGCTACGAGGAGGTCCCGGCCGCTGGCCACTCGGTCTACTTCGAGCGTCCGGGCGTCTTCAACCGGCTGGTCCGGGAGTTCCTCGGCGAATAGCCGCAAGCCCGGCCCACCCATCGGCCCGACCGGCCCGGGGTTCAATGGCCCGGGTGGCGGCGTTCCAGCCAGGGTGTCGCCGCCCGGGCGAAGAGATAGGCGACACCGAGGACCGCCACGCCCGCTATCTCGTCCAGGAGGTAGTGGTTGGCCGTCACCACCAGGCCGAAGGCGGTCGCCAGCGGGAAGAGCAGGATCAGCGCTCTCGCCCACCACGGTCTCACCAGGCCCAGGGTCGCCAACGCCGCCCACAAGGCCCAGGCGGTGTGGAGACTGGGCATCGCCGCGTACTGGTTGGAGATGCTGTTGACCGGTCCGGACTGGAAGCTCCACAACCCTCCGTACACCTGCAGGGTGTCGACGAAGCCGGACCCGGCGGGGAGGAGTCTCGGAGGGGCCAGAGGAAACACGGAGAAGCCGATGAGAGCCATGAGGGTGGTCGCGGCCAGCGTGTTCCGCCACAGGCGGTAGCGCCGGGGGAAGCGGAAGTACAGAAGCATCAGCACCCCGAGCACCCCCACGAAATGGGCGATGGCGTAGAAGTCGTTCCAGAACTGGATGAATCCCACATTGTGCAGGTACCAGTGCTGGACGGCCGACTCGTGGAAGAGGCCGAGCCGACGCTCGGTGCGGATCACCCACCGGGCATTGGCCAACGCGTGGGCAGCCGACACCGGCTGTGCGCCACGGGCATTGCGCACCAGGGTGTAGAGACCGTAGAAGACCCCGATCAGAAGGACCTCCCGCCACCAGTTGGACCGGGCCACGGGCCGGGCGCGCTCGTGCTCCTCCGCCGGAGGATGCCGACGACCGTCGGTCATGACGAGGAGATTCCTTCCTGCCGACAAGGACCGTTGTGCGGACCGCACCGTTGATCATCTCTCCGCGCCGTCCCGGCGTCCCGGGCAGAAAGACCCGGGAACGGCGGGCGGTGGGATTCCGGATGCCCGCTGCTTGTGATGACCACGGACAACGTCCGTGGTCATCACCGCTAGCCCGCCGGGCGCGTCTGCCAGCCGGCCACGCCCACCACGACCAGGCGCAGCTTGCGCTCGGCCGAGCGAGCCAGCTCGGCGTGCTCCCGGGGCTCGGCGTCCACCAGGTCGGCGGCCACCCCCACCATCAGCTCCACGATCAGATCGGCGAGCAGCCGGCGGTCCGCCCCGGGCCAGGCGCAGACCACGGGGAACACCGCCAGGTCCAGTGCCAGCTCGGTGGCCACCAGCTCGATCTCCCGGGCGATGGCCCGGCGGATGCGGCGCACCCCGCCGTGCTGCTCCCGGGCGATGAAGCGCATGTGGGCCTCGAAGGCCATCACGTGGTCGACCAGCACCGCCACCGAGTTGCGGATGGCGTCGTTGACGATGTCGGGGTTGGACCGGGCGTCACGCAGCATGCCGCGCAGCGACGCGAAGGAGTCCTCGACCAGCACCATGCCGAGCTCCTCCATCCCGTCGAAGTGGCGGTAGAAGGCGGTGGGGGTGATTCCCGCCTCCCGGGTGACCTCGCGCAGGCTGATGCTGTCGAAGCTGTTCTGGGCCAGGAGGCGCAGGGCCGCCTTGAGGAGGGCCTGGCGGGTCAGCTCCTTGTGCTCCTCCCGCGAAAGCTCGGATCGCCCCCGGGAGGAAGTTCTCGGTGCCGATCGGGGCGACGGGGGGCGGGGATGGTGGCGGGGTCGGGGCATGGGGCTGCGTGGCCGTGACGGCATTCACAGTCTGTCACGGTTGACAACTGTGCACCAAGACGCGATGGTGTACATATGTTCACCGAAACGCCGACCCGTTCCGGGCTGCTTCGGCGGGCGGTGCGCCTTCTCGACGCCGCCGCCACCCCCCACGGGGTGGACCGCTACCTGGAGCTCGTGGCCCCGACCTGGTCGTCGACCGAGGTGCGGGGCCGGGTGAGCCGGATCGAGCGCCGGGCCCCGGGCACCGTCACCTTGACCATCGACGCCAACCGCAACTGGACCGGCTTCCGCGCCGGCCAGTACGTCACTCTCACCGTGGAGATAGACGGCGTCCGCCACTCCCGGTGCTACTCCATGGCCAACTCGGCGTCGGGACCGGGGCGGGGCTCGGGCATCGAGCTCACGGTCAAGGCCCACCCGGGCGGCCTGGTCAGCAACTGGCTGGTGGAGCGGGCCTCCGAGGGTCTGGTGGTGGGGCTGAGCCCGGCCCAGGGCCGCTTCGTGCTGCCGGAGCCGGGAGAGCG
>JAKAXN010000049.1 GCA_021816565.1 Actinomycetes bacterium | reverse complement strand
GCGGCGGGCCAGCAGGCGGGCCACGGCGCCGCGGAGGGGGCCGGCGCCCTCGCGGACCGGCACGTAGTAGGTGGCCGGGCCCAGGTTGGCCCCGATCAGGGTCCGCTTCAGCAACTCCACGTAGGCCTCGGCCATGCCGGGGGTGGCATCGGTCACCGGTCAGGCTCCCGACCGGAGGTAGGCGTACACGTCCTGGTGATGGTTCCAGCCGGCGATCCAGGTCGCCATGTGGCTGAGGCCGGGGACGGCGTCGGCGGTGGAGCGCACCCACGCCGGCTTGCTCAGCGACACCCCGTAGGACGCCTGGCCCGGGTAGGGGGCGTAGCCGAAGCCGTCCCCGGACCAACCTCCCAGCAGGGCGGCCCGGTCCGCCGGGTCCATGGGATAGGCGCCCCGGCTCAGCCGCTGGTGGTGCTCCTGCCCGTGGGTGGTGAAGATCAGGCATCCGCCGGGCCGCAGGGATTCGGCCAGGGCGGTGAGGGTAGGGGCCCAGCGGTCCCGGTCGAGGTGGGTGAGCAACGACCCGACCCAGACCGCGTCGAAGGGGCCGGGCAGTTGGACCTCCTCGAGAAGCTCGGAGCTGTAGACGCCCTGCGCGCCGTACGACCGGGCGCACCAGTCGACCCCGTCCCGGTCCAGGTCGCAGGCCACCAGGCGGGCGGCGGGCCACTCGGCCCGCACCCAGCGCAGCACCCGGCCGTGCCCGCACGGCAGGTCCAGGACGGCCTGCGGCTCGGTGACCCCGACCAGCAGCAGGGACTGCCTGATCAGGCTGAGGGCGTCGGCCCCCACGGCGAAGTAGCTGAGGGCGCTGAGGCCGTCGTACATGGCGTCGTCGGGCGAGATGCGGGTGGACAGTGCCGGCTTGCGCCGGCGCATCCACCGTCCGGCGGCATAGGCCGCAGCGGCGCGCGCCGCCGGACGGCGGGTCAGAGCCTTTCGCACATCTGTCACCTGGGCGGTCACGAGGTCTCTCCCCCGGCTCCGGCGCCGCCGGAGCGGGCCGGGTCGTAGCGCCGGACGAAGGCGGCGACGTCGCTGGAGCACAGCTCGGGCGCCCGCTGCTTCACCAGCTCCTCGGGCCAGTCCCACCAGGCGATGCGCAGCAGAGCCTCCACCGTCTCGTCGTCGAAGCGCCGGCCCACCTCCACGGCCGGGTTACCGGCCACGATGGCGTAGGGCCGGACGTCGCCGTAGACGACGGAGTACGCCCCCACCACCGCCCCGGCCCCGATGGTCGCCTCGCCCACCACCCTGGTCCCGCGGGTGATCCAGGTGTCGCCGCCGACCACCGTCCGCCGGACCCCACCCCGGGGGGCGTCGGGGCCGCCCTGGGCCCGCTGGGCCACCCGGGCCGGGTCGGCGAGGCGGTCGGGGAACAGGAACTCCGTGTCATAGGAGATGGAGGCGAACGGCCCGACCTCGACCGCCACCTCGGTGTCGCCCTCTGCCCGGACGACGGGCTCGAAATAGGAGGCCCGGCCCATGGTGATCGGCTGGGGCTGCGACGGGGGCTCCCTCAGGGCCGGGAAGCCGGGGAGGGGTTCGCCACCGATGCGGGCGGCGGCGGCGTGCAGGAGCCGGGCGGCCCGCCTCCGGACGCCGGCCAGGGACGGGGTCACCGGCCCGGCCGGCCCGGCGGCCGGTGAGCGGGAGCCGATGACAGCAGCGGGGTGGCCGGCCACCACCTGGCCGGGGCTGACGTCGCGGGTGACGACCGAATAAGGGAGGACAACGGCTCCATCTCCAATGGTGAGCCCCGACAGTATCCGAGCCCCCCTTCCGATCACGACGTCCGAGCCGAGCCGGACGTCTCCCTTGGACCACGGGTTGCCGTCCCGGTACGCCCCGGGCAGGTCGAACACCTCCCTGATAGCGAAGGTGCTGACCCAGTCCGCCCGGTGGTTGCCTCCCAGCATGACCTCCACGTCCTCGCCGATCACCGACCCGTCACCGACGGTCAGGCGGGTGCTGTCGCCCCGGTGGACCAGGACATGGGGGCGGCCCTCCACGCCCGGACCGGGCCGGTAGAAACGCGGCGTACCGGCTCCGTCGCCGGTGTACTCCGCCGGCCGTCCCGGCCTCGGCTGGCGTGCTCTACCCCCCATCGGCGTCGCCGCCAGACGCTAGTTTCTCGGCCGGAGGTCGTCCACCAAAGTTCCGGTTATGCCCACAAACCCGAAGCGGCTCATAGAGGAGCGCATCCTGGCCGCCGAGTGGTCCCGGAGAGGGGGGCCGCCGGCGGGCGACGACTGGTTAGCCGAGTTGGCGGACCTGCCGCCAGTTTCGGTCCTGGCCGACCGGGCGTTCCCGTCCTGGGTCCTGGAGCGACGGCTCCGCTTCTGGGACGCTCTCGGGCACCGCCCGGGACCGGGCCCGCTGCGCGGCGGGCTGGCCGGCCCTCCGGTGCCGGGGCTGGGAGCGGAGGATCACGCCGCCTGGGTGTACGGCTCAGCCGGCGTGGAGACCGATGACCCCTTCGTCGCCGGGCTGGCCCGGTCCCTCGGACGGCCCTGCAGCGGGCCGCCGGCCGGGCCCGACGACCGGCACCGCCTCGAGGGGTTCTTCGCGCGCTGGGCCGGGCTCCCGCGGCCCCCGGCGGCCACCATCCCGCCCGCCTACAGCCGGCTGGAGGCGGCAACGGTGGCCGGCGACCGCTGGTTCGGCCGGCGGGGGCCGGGAACGGGCTGGGAGAGGCTCCACGGGGCCGTGGGCTGGGCCGGGCGGATGAAGCGGCGCATCAAACCGTGAGCGCAGCGCTGGAGCCACCCGCACGCCTGGTGTTCCCGCCGGCCGGACCCGATCCGGCGGTGACCCTCATCATGGTGGTCTACGGGGGGTACCGGGCGGCCCTCGGGTCGCTACGGGACCTGCATGCGGCCAGCGGCGAGGGCTACGAGATGATGGTGGTGGACAACGCCTCCCCCGACGGCGCCGGCCGGCGCCTGCAGCAGGTGGTGGAGGGGGCGGAGTTCGTGATGAACGAGCGGAACCTGGGGTACGGGCCGGCGGTCAACCTGGCCGCGCTGCGGGCCCGGGGCCGATACCTCGGGATCCTCAACTCCGACATCAGCCCGGCGCCGGGCTGGCTGGCGTCGCTGGTCGACGCCCTCGACGGCGACCCGGGAGCGGGGGCCGCCACCCCCGTCTACCTGGGCCCCGACGGATCGGTGCAGGAGGCCGGCGGCCTGCTCGACCGCGACGCGTACGGGTACGGCTACGGCGACCGGCTGGGCCCGGGGGCGGCCGAGGTGGGTTTCGCCCGCTACGTGGACTACGGCTCAGCCGCTGCGCTGCTCGTACGACGCCGGGCGTTCGAAGCCGTAGGGGGCTTCGACGCCCGCTACGGGCTCGGCTACTACGAGGACGCCGACCTCAGCTTCGCCATGAGGGAGATGGGATACCTGACCGTGCTGGAGCCCCGCTCGCGGGTGGTCCACCACGGCCAGGCCAGCTTCACCAACCGGGACCGGGCCCGCCAGGCCGGCCGCAACCGCAGGCTGTTCGCCGAACGCTTCGCCGGGCAGCTGGCCGGTCGGCCCCGCCTCAGCCGTCCCCCCTACGACCCCCACCGGGAGCTGATCGTGCGGGACTGGTGGGCCCCGGAGCGGTTCCTGGTCGTGGACCCCGACGGCTCCCTCGGGCCCCTGGCGGCGGGCATCGCGCAGCTCCGCCCCTTGGACCGGGTCACCCACCTGGCGCTCCGGCCGACCCCCCGGGGGGAGGGACCGGCCGGCCGGTTCGTGGAGGCCGGCCCGGGGTCAGCCGGGGCGGTCCCCGCCTGGCTGGCCGCCCGGCGGAACCACTACAGCGTTGTGGTGGGCGGGTCCACGGCACCGGGCCCGGTGCGAGCCGCGCTGGCGCGGACGCAGCCGCAGGCGGTGCGCGCCCCGGTCCACTCCGGTGACCACGCCGCGCCGGCGGTCCTGGCGGCGGCGGGGCTGGATCGACGGTGAGGCTGGACCGACGGTGAGCGGCAGGACGGGCGGACCCGGCCGCTACCCTGCCGGGCGATGATCAGGGTGGCCATCGACGGACGGCGGCTGCAGGACCGTCCGCTCACGGGGGTGGGACGGGCCCTGGCCGGCATGCTGCCCCACCTGGCCACCCGGGCCGAGGTCACCGTGCTGACCGACCGCCGCCGGGGGGCCCCGACCGCCCCCGGCTGCTCGGTCGCCCCGCTGCCCGGCCTGGGCCCGCTGCCGGAGACGGCCTGGCTGCAGGCCAGCGCCGGGCCGTGGATGCGGCGCCGGTCCGATCTGGTGTTCCACGGCACGTTCAACGCCCTGCCGCTGGTCTCGGCGGCCCGGTCGGTGGTCAGCATCTACGACCTGTCGTGGGAGCACCACCCGGAGGACCTGGGCCGGGGGAAGCGGGCGCTATTCGCCGCCCAGGCCCGCTGGGCGGCCCGCCACGCCGACGTGGTCGTCACCGTGTCGCAGTTCACCGCCCGGTCCATATCGGACACCTACGGCGTGCACCCGGACCGCCTGAGCGTGATCCCCATCGCGGTGCCCGCGGTGTTCTCCCCGGCCCGGCGGGACGAGGCCGCCCCGCTCCTCGCCCGGCTGGGAATCCACGGCCCGTATCTGGTGGCGATGGGCGGGGCCCGGCGCCGGGGCCTGACGGTGGCGGTGCAGGCGTGGCGGGAAGCCACCGCCCACCTGGGCGGGGACCGCCCGCAGCTGGTGGTGGTGGGCCGGGAGGCCCCCCCGGAGGGCAGCGGCCCCGGGGTGATCCACGCCGGCGCCCTCGACGACCTCGACTGGGCCCGGGTGCTGGCCGGGGCCGAGGTGTTCGTCTACCCCACCCGGTTCGAGGGGTTCGGCATGCCGGCCCTCGAGGCGGCGGCATCGGGCACGCCGGTGGTGTGCGCCCCGGTGGCGTCACTGCCGGAGGTGCTCGGACCGGCCGCCGAGTGGGCCGCGGCCCCCACCGCCGGGGCCGTGGCCGCGGTCCTGGGCCCGCTGATCGACGATGGCGGCCGGCGCCGGCAGCTCGCTCAGGCGGGGCTGGAGCGGGCCGCCGCCGCACCCGGCTGGGAGGCCATCGCCTCCGACACCGTCCGGGTCTACGAGCGGGCCGCCGCTTGACCGGGTCGACTTCCGGCGCCGGGCCCGGCCCGGACCTGTCGGTGGTGATCGTCACCTGGAACAGCGCCCGGGTGGTCAGCGGCTGCATCGGGTCCATCCGCTCCACCGCCGGCGGACCGGAACCGGAGTTGATCGTCGTGGACAACCACTCGGCCGACGACACCCTGGCCCGGGTCCGGGCCGCCGCCCCCGGCGCCCGGATCGTCGCCAACCCGGACAACCGGGGGCTGGCGGCGGCCAACAACCAGGGCCTGGCCGCGGCCGGCGGCCGCCACATCCTCATCTGCAACCCCGATGTGGTGTTCCGTCCGGGCGCCATCGCGGAGATGCGGGCCGTGATGGACCGCCACCCACGGGCCGGCTGGGTGGTCCCCCGGCTGGTGCTCGAGGACGGCTCTCCCCAGACCAGCGCCGGGGATCTGCCCCGACTGCGCGACGGCCTCCTCGGCCGTCAGGCCAGCCGGCGGCGCAGCCGGGGCCGGCCCGGCGGGTTCTGGTGGGACGGCTGGGCCCACGACGAGGAGCGTCCCATCGGGCGCGGCCACGAGGCGGCCTACCTGGTGCGCCGGGAGGCGGTGCGCGAGGTCGGACCGCAGGACGAGCGCTACGTGCTGGACTGGGAGGGTTTCGACTGGACGTGGCGCTTCCGGGCCGCCGGCTGGGAGACGTGGCTGGCGCCCGGAGCCGAGGTGTGCCACCTGGGAGGCGACAGCGTCCGCCAGGTGCCGCTGCGCTGGATCGCCTCGCACCACCGGGGGATGTACCTGTACTTCGCCGACCGGATGCACCCGGCGTGGCGGCCGCTGCTGGCCGCTGCCTTCGCCGCCCGGGCGGCGGCCAAGGCGGCCGGCGCCGTGGCCGGCCTGCCGCTGTACCAGTGGGCCCACGCGGCCCGGCGGGGATCGCCGCGGTCCACCTGAGGGACCGGTGGGGGCGTCAGCCCTCGCGCAGGGTCTCGGCCGCTCCGAGGTCCACCACGCCGGGCAGCGTCTCACCCCGGAACAGGCCGGCGGTGGGGCCTATACCCCACAGGGCGTGGTCGGCCATCAGCACCGCGGCGGCGGTGTAGGTGGTCCGCTCCCCGCCCGGGTAGCGCACGCACTGCGGGTGGACGCACCCGGTCCAGTAGGCGCCGGTGTCCTCGCGCATGTGCCGGGTGGCGGTCAGAAGCTCCACCGCCCGGTCCCGCAGTCCGATGGCGTCGAGGGCCATGGCGCACTCGGCCGTCTCGGCGGCGGTCACCCAGGGCTGGTCGGACACGCAGCGCACGCCCACACCGTCGAGCACGAACTCCGACCAGCGGGCCTCGATGCGCTGCTCCGCCTCGGGGCCCTGCACGGCGCCGCTCAGGATCGGGTAGTACCAGTCCATGGCCCACCGGTGCTTGGGGGCGAAGTCATCGGGCCGGTGCAGGATGGCCTCCGCCACCCGGTCGGCGGCCAGTTCCCACTCCGGCCGCTCCATGCCCAGCCTCTCGGCCACGGCCACGGCGCAGCGCAGGCTGTGGTGGATCGAGGCGGTGGAGGTCAGAAGGGGATACCGGGAGATGTGCCCGTCTGGATCCATGGACCAGGCGATGCCCCCCCCGGGCAGCTGCAGGTGCAGCACGAAGGCGATGGCGGCGTCGACCGCCGGCCACATCTCCTCCAGGAACCCCGAGTCGCCGGTGGCCAGGTAGTGCCACCAGACGCCGGCCGCCACGTAGGCCCCGACGTTGGGGTCCCGGCGGGGGTCCTCCACGCCGTCGGCCAGGTAGTAGCGGCACCAGGACCCGTCGGGGAGCTGGCTGGCCGCCAGCCACTCGAAGGCCCTCTCCGAGTCAGCCCTCCGACCGGCGACGACCAGGGCCATGGCCGCCTCGGTGTGGTTCCACGGATCGGCGTGACCGCCGTGGAACCACGGGATCATGCCGTTGGCCAACTGCACCGACGCGATCCACTCCGCGGTGCCGCGGACCTCGCTGGCGCTGAGGGGGCCTCCCTTGGTGAAGCGGTTGGAGTTCACTCCGGCTTCCTGAAATACACGATCACGCTCTTGCCCAGGACCGGGTTGAGCACGGCCTCGGGTACGCGGGTGAACGCGGTGTGGGCCGTGATGTCCCACACCAGCATCCGGTGGTAGGCGCGCACCAGCGGATGGTCGTCGCGGTCCACCCCGACGGCGGCCCTCAGCCACCAGTAGGGGCTGTGCAGGGCGTGGGCATGATGGGACCCGTAGGGCACCAGGCCGGCCTCGCGCACCCGCGACTCCAGCGCCGAGCGCCGGTAGATGCGGATGTGACCGCCCGGCTTGTCGTGGTACTCGTCGGAGATGGCCCACGTCACCAGCTCGGGCCACCACCGGGGGACGGTGACCGCCATGGTCCCGCCAGGTCGCAGCACCCGGGCCAGCTCGGAGATGGCCGGGCGGTCCCCGGGGATGTGCTCCAGGACCTCGGCGGCGATGATGCGGTCGAAGGCCCCGTCGGGGAACGGCAGGGACAGTGCGTTGCCGACCAGAGCCGTACCGCGCCCGCCGCTGGCGGCCACCTGGGGGTCCTCATCGGAGAGGCCCTTCATCATCCACGACACGTCTTTGACCTCGGCCGGGTCGGCGTCGAGGGCGGTCACGACCGCACCCCGGCGGATGGCCTCGAAGGCGTGGCGGCCGGCGCCGGCCCCGAGATCCAGCAGGCGGTCCCCCGGCTCGACCCCCAGCTTCTCGTAGCGGACGGTCAGCACGCGGCCGGGTTCCTCCGGGCGTGGTCCTCGATGACCCAGCGGTAGTGCTCGGCGGTGGCCGCGGCGCACGCCTGCCAGGTGAAGCGCTCGAGCACCCGCCGCCGGCCGTTGTCCGCCAGCCGGGCCGCCAGCTCGGGATCGCCGAGCACCGACTCGATGGCCTGGGCCAGAGCTCCCGGATCGCCGGGCGGCACCAGCATGCCGGTCACGCCGTCCTCGCCCACGACCTCCGGGAGGGCCCCACCGGTCGTGGCGATGAGCGGCACCCCGCAGGCCATGGACTCGACGGCCGGCAGGGAGAAACCCTCGTAGAGGGACGGCACCACGGCCACGCTGGCCTCGGCGTACAACTCGATCATGCGCTCGTCGGACACCCCCGACTCGAACGTGACGGCGTCGCCTATCCCGAGGCGCTCGATGGCGGCCGCCACCGGGCTCTCGCCGCGCAGCTTGCCCACCACCACCAGATGGGCCTCCGGGCGTTCGGTCCGCACCTTGGCCACGGCCTCCACCAGCGGGAGCAGCCCCTTGAACGGCACGTCGGCGCTGGCCGTGGTCATGATCCGTCCGGGGACCCGGGGGATCTCCGGGCGGGGCCGGAAGCGGTTCTGGTCCACCCCGATGGGCACCACCTCGAGCTGCTGCGGGGCCAGCCCGTACTGCTCGACTATGTCGCGCTTGGACGACGAGGAGACGGTGAGGATCCGGGGCACCTGGCGGGCCACCTTCATCTGCATCCCCAGGAACCCGTACCAGCGGCGCAGGGTCATCCGCCGGCGCCAGTTGGGGGCGTGCTGCAGGTCCAGGGTGCGGTCCACGGTGATGGGATGGTGGCAGGTCCCGAGCAGCGGCAGACCGTCGTTCATCACACCCAGCAGGCCGGTGCCGAACGTCTGGTTGTCGTGGACCACGTCGAACTGGCCCCGCCGGGCCGCCAGCTCCCGGCGCACCCGCCAGCTGAACGTGCGGGGCTCGGGGAAGCCGGCGGTGCACATCAGGGCGAACTCGGCCACGTCGATGCGGGACTTGAACTCCCGGGGGTGGGGTATGCGGAACGGGTTGTCCGGCCGGTACAGGTCCAGGCTCGGGACCGGCACCCAGCCCACCCCGTCGTCGAGGACCGGCCAGGGCTGACCGGCGAACACCGTCACCTGGTGGCCCAACTCCACGAGTTCCCGGGCCAGGTAACGGGTATACACCCCCTGCCCCCCGGAGTGGGGATTGCCCCGGTATACCAACAGCGCCACCCGGAGCGGGTCTGTCCCGACCATAAGTCCGAAATCCTTGCCGACCCGGCGACGGGGGGTCAAGCCGAGGGGGCGCCGAACGTCCCGCTCAGTGGTCGGCCGTCCCCGGCCGAAGGGCCTCCGGCCGGCTCTTCCGGCCGCCGGAGCCTGCGACTCCTCCGCCGCGCCGCGGCCACCACCGCGGCGTATCCCAACCCGGCGACGACCACCACCGGGGTGTCACCGATGTCGTCGAAGACGGTCATCCCGCTGCGCCGGCCGACGGTGGCGTCGACCACCACCTGTTGGTCCAGCCGGGTGCGGCGCAGGACCGCACCGTCGGGGTTCACGACCGTGGCGTAACCGGTGGGGGTCACCTGCACCAGCCACCGACCGGTCTCCACGGCCCGCATTCGGTCCGCCGCCACCTCCTGGGTGGGGACCTGGGTGCTGCGGTACGACGCCGTGTTGGTGGGCACGACCAGGACCTCGCCCCCGGCCCGCACCCCGCCCCGGGCCCGCTGGTCGAAGAAGACCTCGTAGGAGATCATCACGGCGAGAGGCGCGGCCGGTGTGCGCAGGAAGCCGGGCCCGTGCCCCGGTAGGGCGTCGAGGGGCACGTCGGCGACGTTGAACAGCTTCGACACCAGCGACCGGTACGGCACGTACTCGCCGAAGGGCACCAGGTGGTTCTTGACGTAGCGCCCCACGATGCGGCCGTCGGGCCCCCAGGCCACCACCTCGTTGAGGTAGTGGTTGACCCCGACGTCCTGCTCGACGCCCACCAGCATGGTGGTGTGCAGCGCCCGGGCCAGCCCGGATATGTCGGCCGCGTCGACGGTGGTGCGGAAGTTCCGGTGGCTCTGAAGGACCCCCTCGGGCCACACCACCAGATCGAGCGGGGCCCTCAGCGCCACGCTGGCCTGCAGGTGGCGGTCGAAGACCACCTGCGGGTCGGTGTGGATGGCCCTGGTGCCGCGCGGCCCTCCCCCCTGCACCAGCGCCACCCGTAGCGGCGGCAGGTGGCCTCCGGCACCCGACGGGGAGAGCGCGCCGGCCAGCGGCAGCAGCGCAGAGGCCGCCACCAGACCGGCGGTGGCCACGACCACCGCCGGGGCCGGCCGCGGCCGCCTCCAGAACCGGTAACCGGCCCGGGCCACGGCGGCCACGGCCACGCCGGCCAGCACCGTCACCCCGGTCAGCCCCAGGCTCCCCCCGAGACGCAGGACCGGCCGGAGCGGACCGGCGGCCTGCCCCAGCGGCACCCCGCCGAGGGGGAACCCGCCCAGGGGGAACCGGTCGCGCGCCCACTCGGACACCACGAACAGGCAGGGCAGGCCCACCGCCACGTAGCGGAACCGGCCGGCCGGGGTCAGGGCCACCGCGGCCACCGCGTAGAGGCCGCTCACGATGATCAGGGCGACGTAGCCGGGGATGGAGAACTCGTGCACCCAGTACAGCCCCGGTACGTAGACACCCAGCCCGAAGCCGGTTCCGAGGATCGTACGGCTCCTCCACGGCCGGCCCGGCAGCGAGGCGGCGACCACCGCCAGGCCCAGCCACCCCAGCGGCCAGAAGCCGAACGGCGGCAGCGACAGCGCGACCAGGAACCCGGCCGACAGCCCCACGAGCAGCGTGGAGTACCACCGGGAGGGCCGGGCCCGGAAAGCCGTCATTCGGTGCAGATGTTGTCGGGCCCGCAGCCCGGGGGCCAGTCGGGCGCACCCTCTCCTACGATTGCCGGAGTGATCTCAGTCGTCATGCCGGCTCACAACGAGCAGGGATACCTCGAGCCGGCGGTCAAGGCGGTGGTGGCCGGGTTGAGCGAGCGCGGCGGGGATTTCGAGGTGATCATCGCCGAGAACGGCTCGCTCGACGCCACCGTCGAGGAGGCCCGGCGGCTGGCGTGCGACTTCGAGTCGGTGAAGGTGATCAGCCTGGGCCCGGCCGACTACGGCCGGGCCCTGCGGGAGGGTTTCCTCAGCTGCCGGGGCGACATCGTCGTCAACTTCGACGTGGATCTGGTGGACCTGGGCTTCCTGGACCGGGCCGTGGCGGTGCTGGAGGCCACCGGGGACGTGGCGGTGGTGGTCGGGTCCAAACGCGGCCCCGGCGCCGAGGACCGCCGCAGCGCCGGCCGGCGGGTGGTGACGGCGGCCTTCTCCATGGTCCTCAAGGCCGGTTTCGGGTTGAAGATCAGCGACACCCACGGCCTGAAGGCGCTCCGGCGGGACCCCCTGGTGGGCCTGGTCGGGTCCTGCCGTTTCGGAAAGGACATCTTCGACACGGAACTGGTCCTGCGGGCCGAGCGGGCCGGCCTGGCGGTGGTGGAGATACCGGTGGCGGTCGCCGACACCCGCCCTCCCCGCTCCCCCATCTCCCGCCGGATCCCCCGCACGCTGACCGGCCTGGTCCGTCTCCGGATAGCCCTGTGGCGGTCCGGCCGGGGCCTCCCCGAGCGGGCCTGACCGGCCCTTCCCCCGGGCCTCTGCGCCTGAAAATTCCGAATCGTCACATTGTTTCCGGTTTCGGGGCTTCGACGGGAAAGGGCCTGGTGCCGCTTCTGTGCCGCCGGGTTACACTCCACCGGGTGCGGGGTGGACCGAATGTCCGGGTTGTACATAAAGCCCGGGCCAGCTAGCTCCGAATAGGAAGACGATGCTCGCTGGGGAGGGTGCGCGCAGGCGCACAGCTGCAATAGCCGGGGCGCCGAGGCTGACGACCGACGCCGCCGGAGCCGGCCTGGTCGCCGATCCGGCCGGGATCGGGACCTCCCCCTTCGCTGCGGTGACGGCCCTCGACCCGGCCGCCTCCGGTACCGGCTTCGCCGGGCTGCGGGCCCTCGCCGCCCCCCCGGACGCCGCCCCCCGGTGGCTACGCGCCGCCGACGGCTACCAGCGCTCACTCCGCCGGCCGCTCCCCGTGGCCGCCGACGTGCTCGCGGCCGCCGCCGGGCCCCAGGTGCTGACCGGGTCGCTGCGTGCCGCGGCCGTGCTGGCCGCGGCATTCCTGGTCGGTGGGCTGGCGTTCGGGCTCTGGAAGCGCCGTTCCCCGGTCCAGGCCCAGGGCGTGTCGTGGTACACCCAGCGGCTGGCCCCCACCGTGGCGCTGGGCGCCGCCGCCCTCGGCACCGCCGGCGGGATGGGCGGCCGCCCCGCGGCGGTGACGGCGCTGGTCGCCGGAGCGGCCCTTACCCTTCTGCACGGGATGGTCTGGGTGCTGGTCGGGTCGGCCCGCCGGCGGGGTCTCGGGCTCACCCGCACGCTGGTGATCGGCTCCGCCGACCAGGTGTCGGAGGCCGAGCGCCGGATCTCGCTGTACCCCGAGGCCGGCCTGGTGTGCGTCCGCGCCCAGGTGGCCGGCGTCCGGCCGTCCAACCCGGCCCGGTCGCGGGCCCTGATCGAAGCGCTGCTGGCCGACCACGCCGTCGAGCACATCGTGTGCAGCGCAGGCGACGCGGCCCACGACGGGGTGGCACGCGACGTGATCCGCTACGCCCCCCAGGCGGTGGATGTGACGGTCATGCACCCGGTGCCCCTGTCCAGCGGGGCCTCCACCCGGGTCGGGGACGTGGCGGTCACCTGCCTGAACCGCCCGTCGTGGGGCACGGACCGCTGCAAGCGGGCCTTCGACCTGGTCGCGGCCGGAGCGCTGCTCAGCGTGCTCAGCCCGGTGCTGCTGATCACCGCCCTGGCCGTCCGGCTGGGCGACCCCGGACCGGTGGTGTTCCGCCAGGCCCGTACCGGCCGGGGCAACCGCCAGTTCACCATCTACAAGTTCCGCTCCATGGTCCGCGACGCCGAGGCTCTCAAGCCGGCGGTGATGGACCGCAACGTGGCCGACGGGCTGCTGTTCAAGGCGGAGGACGATCCCCGCATCACCCGGGTGGGCGGGGTGATCCGGCGGTTCTCCCTCGACGAGCTGCCGCAGCTGCTGAACGTGGTGCGGGGACAGATGAGCCTGGTCGGGCCCCGCCCGCTGCCGACGGTCTTCGACGACGCCGACGTCTTCGCCGGGATCCGCCACCAGGTGCCACCGGGGATCACCGGGCTGTGGCAGGTGAAGGGGGCCAACGCCCTGCCCTATGACGACATGATCGACCTGGACTGCTCCTACGTGGCCACCCGGAGCCTGGGGCTGGACCTGAGGATCCTCCTCCAGACCATCCCCGCCGTGGTGTTCCGGCGGGACCCGTACTGATGGCCGACCGGGGCGACCGGCCGGTCCTGGTGCTGCACGTCCTGGAGGCGGTCCGGGGCGGCACGTCGCGCCACGTGGCCGACATCGTCCGCCACGCCGCCGGGGTGCGCCACGTGGTGGCCGTGTCCCGACCGGGGGGTGACAGCTCCTCCGGGGCGGTCTACGACCGGGCCGCGGTGGAGACCATGAGGCAGGCCGGGGCCCTGGTGGTGGAGACGTCCATGCACCGCACCCCGTGGCATCCGGCCAACGCCGTCGCCTGGCGCGACCTGCGCCGGCTGGCCCGCTCGTCGGGACCCGACGTGGTGCACGGCCACTCGTCGGTGGGCGGGGCCCTGGCCCGGCTGGCCGGGCTGGCCGAGCAGATACCGGTGGTCTACACCCCCAACGGGGTGGCGCAGGGCCGGCCGTACCTGCTGGCCGAGCGGGCTCTCGGCCGGTGGACCGACCGGTGGGTGGCGGTGTCAGCCGGCGAGGCCGAGCTGGCCCTGCGCCACCGGCTGGCCGACCCGGCCAACCTGGCCGTCGTCGCCAACGGGATAGACCTGCGCCGGCCACCCCCCGCGGGGGATCTGCGGTGCCGGCTGGGCCTCCCGGCCGGGACGCCACTGGTCGGCACCGTGGCCCGGCTGGTCGACCAGAAGGCCCCGGAGCGCTTCGTCAGGGTGGCTGCGGCGGTGGGGGCCCGGCTTCCCGAAGCCCACTTCCTGCTGATCGGCATGGGCCCGCTCCAGCACCTGGTGGACGCCGAGGTGGCCCGGTCGGGCCTGGGTCGGCGCTGGCACCAGATCCGCCACCTCGACGACGCCGCGTCGGCGCTGGCGCAGCTCGACGCGTTCGTGCTGGCGTCGCGTTTCGAGGGCGCTCCCTACACCCCCCTGGAGGCCATGAGGGCCGGGGTGCCGGTGGTGCTCTCGGACGTGGTCGGCAACCGCGACGCTGTTGCCGACGGGGACTCCGGCTTCCTCAGGGCTGCCTCCGACACCACCGGGATGGCGAACGCGGTGATCGGTCTGCTCACCGACGACCGGCTGCGGCGCTCGATGACCGAGCGGGCGGCGGCCCGGGTGGCCCGGCGCTTCGACGCGGCCCTGATGGGCCGGCGGCTGGAGGCGCTCTACGCCGAGGTGGCCGCCGGGGCCGGGAGCCGTCGCAGCACCCGCAGGCTGCCGCAGCCGAGCGAGTCCTCCTCCGCCCATTCGCCGGAGTCGATCGCCGCGCAGTAGATCTCGTAGGGGGGCCGGCCCCCGTCGGCGGGATCGGGGAACACGTCGTGCACGGCCAGGAGGCCGCCGGGGGCCACCTTGGGGGTCCAGGCCCGGTAGTCGGCCCAGGCCACCTCCTCACCGTGGCCGCCGTCGATGAACAGCAGCGACAGCGGCGTGGACCAACCGGCCGCCACCACCACTGAGGGGCCGACCACCAGCACCACGCTGGCCTCCAGCCCGGCCCCGGCGACAGCCCGGCGGGCGTGGGGCAGGGTGTCCATCAGGCCGGTGGCCGGGTCGACCAGGGCCGGGTCGTGGTGCTCCCAGCCGGCCTGGTTCTCCTCCGAGCCGCGGTGGTGGTCGACGCTGAACATGGTCGCCCCGTGCTCGGCCGCGGCCGTACCCAGGTAGACCGCCGACTTCCCGCAGTAGGTGCCGACCTCGAGCAGCGGCCCCGAGCCGGAGCTCGCCGCCTCCACGCCGCAGCGGTACAGAGCCAGGCCCTCGTCGTCGGGCATGAACCCGGTGACGGACCGGGCGAAGTCCAGTTGCTCGGGGGTCAACGGGGCTGCGGGGACTCCACCGGGCCCGACCGGTCCACCCGCCGGCCGTTGGGCGCGGGCCGGGCGGAACCGCTGGGCGCAGGCCGGGCGGCGCCGTTGGGCGCCCCGGCTCCCGGGCCGCTGGGCCGGGCCGCGGGCGGTCCGTCGATGGCCACCGCCGGCTCCGGGTGGTGGTGATGGCCGAACATCACCCTGTTGAAGATGATGAACTTGGCCACCCACAGCACCCCGAAGGCGGCGAAGTAGACCACCGCCACCGAGATCGTCTGGGAGAAGTGGGTGAAGTGGTGGCGCTTGGCGTAGCCGTCCATGACCCACACCGCCCCGGTCGAGACGGCCCACCCCAGGATGGCCAGGCCCCAGAAGGGGACGACCTCCTTCATCAGGTGGCTCTTGCCGGTCTTGCCCCACGCCCACTTCCGGTTCATCTCGTAGCTCGGGATGGCGGCGATGGTGGTGGCCAAGGTGCTGGCCAGGACCGCCGACATCTTGAGCAGCCCCACGAAGATCACCAGGCAGACGTTGCTGACTATGACGGCCACCACCGAGGCCATCGAGTAGCGGAAGAGCTTGAGCGCCATCGGGCTGCGGAGCTTCTCCCGCAGGCCGGGAAGGGTCATCGCCACCGAGCCAGTCTACCGGACAGGGTGGTGAGCCCAGTGGTCATCGGAGCAAGATGGGACTTGTGACTGCGGCCCTCGACGAGTTGTTGCACCTGCTGGACCTGGAGCCTCTGGAGGTCGACCTGTACCGGGGCGTGAGCCCCCGGGAGGAGCGGTTGAGGGTGTTCGGCGGCCAGGTGGCGGCCCAGTCCCTCATCGCCGCCGGGCGAACCGTCGCCGACGGCATCGGGGCGGAGCGGCCGGTTCACTCCCTCCACGCCTACTTCCTGAGGCCCGGCGACCCCAAGATCCCCATCCTGTACCAGGTGGACCGCATCCGCGACGGCCGCTCCTTCACCACCCGCCGGGTGGCGGCCATCCAGCGGGGGGAGCCGGTGTTCCACCTGTCGGCGTCGTTCCACGTGCCCGAGCCGGGGGTCAGCCACCAGGAGCAGATGCCGAGCGTCCCGGACCCCGAGACGCTGCCCACCTGGACCGAGGTCATGGCTCCCTACGCCGAGGCCCTGGGCGACTGGTACAGCCGGCCCCGCCCCATCGACGTGCGCCACGTGGGCGCCCCGCTGCGGACCTCGCCGGTGGAGTCCAACCCCCGGTCCCCGACGCACCGGATGTGGCTCCGGGCCGACGGCCGGCTGCCCGACGACCCCCTCCTGCACGCCTGCCTGGTGGCCTACGCCAGCGACATGACCCTGCTCGACACCATCATGTTGCCGCACGGCATGATCTGGACCCAGGGCACGCAGGTCAGCCTGGACCACGCCATGTGGTTCCACCGCCCCTTCCGGGCCGACGAGTGGCTCCTCTACGACCAGCACAGCCCCACCGCCTCGGGGGCCCGGGGCCTGGCCACCGGGACCATCTACAACCGCGACGGCAGCCTGGCCGTGTCGGTGGTCCAGGAGGGGCTCCTCCGCATACCCCTCTCCGGCTCCGGCGGCCGCTAGCGGCCGGAACGCGACAGGGGCGCCGCGGCGGCCGGCACCGTCTTCCCCGAGGGGAGAGGTGACAGCCACCGCGACGCCCCGGGCGTCGCCGGCGCAGTGTCAGCGCTGGCTGATGGGCTTGTACTCGCGGGTGTCGGGTCCGGTCCAGACCTGCCGGGGACGGTAGATCTTGGCGTCCTGGTCGATCAGCTCCTGCCAGTGGGTGAGCCAGCCCGCCACCCGGGGGATGGCGAACAGCACCGTGAACATCTCGGTCGGGAAGCCCATGGCCTGGTAGATCAGTCCCGAGTAGAAGTCCACGTTCGGGTAGAGCTTGCGCGAGACGAAGTACTCGTCGGAGAGGGCGACCTCCTCGAGCTTGAGGGCGATGTCGAGCAGGGGGTTCTTGCCGGTGACGGCGAACACCTCGTCGGCGGTCTTCTTGATGATCTTGGCCCGGGGGTCGTAGTTCTTGTAGACCCGGTGGCCGAAGCCCTGCAGCTTGCCCTTGCCGGCCTTGACGTCGTCGATGAAGGCCTGCACGTTGTCGATGGAGCCGATCTCGGTGAGCATCCGCAGCACCGCCTCGTTGGCCCCGCCGTGGCGGGGGCCGTAGAGAGCAGCAGCGGCCGCAGCGGCCGACGAGTAGGGATCGGCGTGGGACGAGCCCACGGTACGCATGGCCAGGGTGCCGCAGTTCTGCTCGTGGTCGGCGTGCAGGATGAACAGCACCTCGAGGGCCCGTGACAGGGCCGGGTCGGGTTCGTAGCGGGGCTCGGCCACCTTCCACATCATCGACTGGAAGTTCTCGGTGAAGCTCAGCGAGTTGTCCGGGTACACGAAGGGCATGCCCCTGCTGTAGCGGTAGGAGGCGGCGGCCAGCGTCGGCGTCTTGGCGATCAGGCGGACTATCTGCTTGGCCCGGATCTCGGGATCCTGGACCTGCTTGGCCTCGGGGTAGAAGGTGGACAGGGCGGCAATCCCCGATACCAGCATCCCCATCGGGTGGGCGTCGTAGTGGAAGCTGTCCACGAACCGCTTGCGGAAGTTCTCGTGGATGTAGGTGTGGTAGCGGATCTCGTTGGTCCACTTGTCCAGCTGGTCGGTGGTGGGCAGCTCCCCGTGGAGGAGCAGGTAGGCCACCTCCAGATAGGTGGCCGACTCGGCCAGCTGCTCGATGGGGTATCCCCGGTAGCGCAGGATGCCGTTCTCACCGTCGAGATAGGTGACCGAACTGGCGGCCAGGGCCGTGGTCATGAACGACGGGTCGTAGAACCAGATCCCGGGGAGAAGCTTGCGAAACTCGTCGGCCGAGATTCCACCGTCGGTGATCGGTATCTCTACGACGTTGCCGGTGCGGTTGTCCGTCACCGTGATTGAGTCAGCCACCACTCCTCCTGGGAGAGAAAAAAACCAAATATCAACACCTGTCATCGGCATGCTACCCCCAGCCGCCCCCCCAACCTCCAGACGGGGCCCGGTCGCCGACCGGTGAACCGATCGGGCATGATTCTGCGATGGCCTCGTCACCGGACCGCCACGACGCCCTCGACCTGGAGAAGATCCGCCAGGGGATCGACGATGTGGACCGCCGCCTGGTGGCGTTGCTGGCCGAGCGCAGCCGACTGGTCGGCGAGGTGGTCCACTACAAGCGGGCCAACCACATGGGGGTGGTGGACCGGGCCCGGGAGGACCGCATGCTGGCCCGCATCGCCGAGGTGGCCAAGGACGAGGGCCTCGACCCCCGGGTGGCCCAGCAGGTGCTGCGGACCATCATCGACGGGTTCACCCTGCTCGAGGTGGAGGAACTCGGCCCCGACGACCAGTAGCCGGTCCCGGTCAGCGCACCAGACCGAGACCGCTGTCGAGCACCCACACCTCTCCGGTGACCAGCTCGGAGGTCACCTGGGCCACGACCAGGTGGGCCACGTCCTCGGGGGTGGCCGGACGCCGCATCGGTGAGCCGGCGCTGACCGCCTGGCGCACCGCGTGCCAGTCCGCGGTCCAGGGGGTGTCGACCAGGCCCGGGGCCACCGCGTTGACCCGCACCTGCGGGCCCAGGGTGGCGGCCAGGAGCCTGGTCTGGTGGTGCAGGGCGGCCTTGCTGGCGGCATAGGGGATGGACGACCCGGTCTGGCGGACCCCCGCCAGCGAGCCCATGTTGACCACGACCCCGCCGGCCGGCGCCTGCCTCAGGTGCTCGACGGCGGCGGTGGTGAGAACGAACGGGGCGATGACGTTGAGCGCGTAGAGCTCCGCCCATATCTCCGGGGTGGCGGCCGCCAGGTCGGCGTGGGGGATCACCCGGGTGGTACCGGCGTTGTTGACCAGGATGTCGAGGCGGCCCAGGTCGGCGACCACCCCGGCGACCAGGGCCCGGGCCTGGTCCGGGTCGGCCACGTCGGCCTGACGGTAGGAGCCACCGACCTCGGCGGCCACCGAGCGACCCTCGGTCACCGAGGACCGGGAGTTGACCACCACCGTGGCCCCCTCGGCGGCCAGCGCCCGGGCCACGGCCGCGCCGATCCCCGAGCTGGCGCCGGTCACCAGCGCCACCCGTCCGTCCAGTCGACCAGCCATGCTCCACTCCGTTTCCCCGGCTACCCGGCTCTCGATGGTCAGAGGGGGGAAAAGAGGCGACCCCTCCGCGCCAGGCGCTCATCCTTGCCGAGCGGGGGTAGCGTCGGCACCGATCGGA
>JAKAXN010000465.1 GCA_021816565.1 Actinomycetes bacterium | reverse complement strand
GACCGCCAGGTAACCCTGACCCAGCTGCTCGGTGACCCAGGGGCCCACCATGTGCACCCCGAGGATCCGCCCGGCCGTGCCGTCGGGCTGCTTCTCGCATATGACCTTCACCATGCCGTCGGGCTCGCCGACGATCAGCGCCCGGCCGTTGCCGCCGAAGGGATCCTTCTTGGCCACCACCTCGTATCCGGCCTCCCGGGCCGCCTCCTCGGACAGGCCGGCGAAGGCCACCTCGGGCTGGCAGTAGATGCACCACGGCACCTTCGTGTAGTCGACCGGCACCACACGGTCCCCGAGGATCTGGTCGATGATCAGCACCGCCTCGGCGAATCCGACATGGGCCAGGGCCGGGGTGTTGACCAGGTCCCCGGCCGCGAACACCCCCGGCTCACCGGTGCGCATGTACTCGTCGACCTGCACGTAGCCGCGCTGGTCGACCTCCACCCGGGTGCCCTCGAGCCCCAGGTTCTCCGACAGCGGCCGCCGCCCGACCGACACCACCACCGCCTCGACGGTGATGTGCTCCCCGTCGCCGAAGTCGACGGTGGTGGAGCGGCCGTCCCCGCTCGGCGTGTGGCCGGTGACCGCCACCCCGGTGCGGACCTCTATGCCCCGCTTCTTGAACGACCGCAGGACCACGTCGGTGACGTCCTTGTCGCATCCGGGCAGGATCTTCGGCAGAGCCTCGAGGATGGTGACCTGGCAGCCGAGGTCCGACAGCATGGACGCGAACTCGCAGCCGATGGCCCCTCCGCCGATCACGACCGCGGACGACGGCAGCCTCTCGAGGCTGAGCACCTCGTCGGAGGTCATGACGATCCTGCCGTCGACCTCGAAGCCGGGGATGGTCCGCGGCACCGATCCCGACGCCAGGATCACGTGCCGGCCGACCAGCTCGGTGCCGTCGTCGATGCGCACCACCCGGTCGGGCCCGAGCGAGCCGGTCCCGGCGAAGGTCGTGACCTTGCGCTTCTTCATCAGCCCCTGCAGGCCCTTCCACAGCTGGTCCACGACCTTCTGCTTGCGGGCCTGGGACTGGGCGAACTCGATGGTCGGGGGGTCGGCGGCGATGCCGAACTCCTTGGCGCCCATGACCGTGCGGTACACGGTGGCGGTCTCGAGAAACTCCTTGGCCGGTATGCAACCCCGGTGAAGACAGGTGCCGCCGACCTTCTCCTTCTCCACGACGGCGATGTTCAGCCCGGCCAGACCGCCCCGCAGTGCAGCGGCATATCCCGCCGGGCCACCGCCGATGATCACGACGTCGAACTCTTGAGCCGTGGGAACCACCTCCTATAGATCCGTGGTCAATCTAGGCCCTGCCGGGCGATCTCCGGTTAGGCTTCCAACCCGGAAGAGAAACGCAGGGGAGCCCGAAGGGGCTGAGAGGCCGGCCAGCACCGGCGACCCTCGAGTTACCGGCCCGGTAACGCGGGCAGGGGAGCGTGCAGATGCGGCAACCGGCAGACGACGAACTGGTCATCGCGGGGCGGTCCTTCGGGTCCCGGCTGTTCCTCGGAACCGGGAAGTTCCCCTCCAATGACCACCTGCGCCGGGCGATCGACGCCAGCGGCACCGAGATGGTGACCGTGGCCCTGCGGCGCATGGACCCGTCCGCCACCGAGGACATCCTCGACGCCATCCCGGAACGGGTACTGCTGCTCACCAACACCTCCGGCGCCATGGACGCCGCCGAGGCCGTCCGCCTGGCCCGGCTGGCCCGGGCCGCCGGCCTGCCGGACTGGATCAAGCTGGAGATCACCCCCGACCCGCGCTACCTGCTCCCCGACCCGGTCGAAACCCTCGCCGCGGCCGAGGAGCTGTGCCGGGAGGGCTTCACCGTCCTGCCCTACTGCCCGGCCGACCCGGTGCTGTGCAAGAGGCTGGAGGAGGCCGGCTGCGCCACGGTGATGCCCCTGGGCTCGTGGATCGGGTCCAACCAGGGGCTGCGGACCCGGGGCGCGCTGGAGATCATCGTCGAGCAGGCCCTGGTGCCGGTGGTGGTCGATGCCGGCATCGGCGCGCCCAGCCACGCCGCCGAGGCCCTGGAGATGGGCGCCGACGCCGTGCTGGTCAACACCGCCATCGGCACCGCCGCCGATCCCGAGGCCATGGCCGGGGCCTTCCGCCTGGCCGTGGACGCAGGCCGGGCGGGGTGGCTGGCCGGCCTGCCCGCCGCCGGGAACGCCGCGGTGGCATCCTCCCCGCTCACCGGCTTCCTGTCTTGACCTCCGTCCCCATAACCCTCGACTCCCGCCCCGAGCGGCCCCCGGAGGGGACGGCCGCCGCCGATCTGATGGCCGTGCCGATAGCCGACCTGCGGGCCGTGGTGGACCGGGCCACCGAGGCCGACGTCGAGCGGGCCCTGCGCGCCCCCCGCCCCACTCTCACCGACTTCGCCGCCCTGCTGTCGGCCCCGGCAACGGCGCGCCTCGAGGACCTGGCCGCCCGGGCCCACCGCATCACGCGGGCCCGCTTCGGCGCCACGGTGCGCCTTTTTTCCCCGCTCTACCTGTCCAACGAGTGCGTCTCGAGCTGCACGTACTGCGGGTTCTCGGCCGGCAACGACATCGCCCGGCGCACCCTCACCGTCGATGAGGTCCGCGAGGAGGCCGCCGAGCTGCACCGCCGGGGGTTCCGCCACATCCTGCTGGTCGCCGGCGAGCACGCCCGGATCGTGAGCAAGGACTACCTGCAACGCTGCGTGGACGCCGTCGCCCCCCTCTTCGCCCAGGTGAGCGTCGAGGTCCAGGTGTGGGACACCGACACCTACCGGCGCCTGGCCGCCGCCGGCTGCGACGGGGTGATCGTCTACCAGGAGGCCTACGACCCCGGGACCTACTCGGCGGTCCACCTGAAGGGAAAGAAGCGGAACTACGCCTGGCGCCTGGCCGCCCCCGACCGGGCGGCCGAGGCCGGCATGCGCCGCCTGGGCACCGGCGCCCTCCTCGGCCTGCATCCCGACTGGCGGGCCGAGGCCATCGCCCTGGCCGCCCACGCCTCGGCGCTGGTCCGACGCTGGTGGCGCTGCGAGGTGACGGTTGCCCTGCCGCGGCTCAAGCCCGCGGCCGGCGGCTTCCAGCCGAGCGACCCGGTGGACGACCGGTCGTTCGTCCAGCTGCTGTGCGCCCTGCGCATCGCCCTGCCGGATGTCGGGGTCAGCCTGTCGACGCGCGAGCCGGCCGCCTTCCGGGACGGGCTGGTGCCCCTCGGTGTCACCACCATGTCGGCCGGGTCCCACACGGAGCCGGGTGGTTACGCCGAGACCAGCGACGCCGAGCCGCAGTTCCAGATCTCCGACACCCGCACCCCGGCCGAGGTGGCGGCGGCGCTGCGGGCGGCCGGGTTCGACCCGGTGTGGAAGGACTGGCAGCGGGCGTGAGGCCGACCACGGTGACGGGCTCCGGGACCGCCGAATAACATCGTCGCCATGACCAATCCGGCTACTGATCACGCTGAGACCGAGGCTCCCGCCGAGGAGGAGCTCGTCGAAGAGGAGCTGCTCGTCGAGGAGATCTCCATCGACGGGATGTGCGGCGTCTACTGAGCTGCTGAGAAGTGACCGCTGAGCCGTCCGAGGCGGCCGCCTTCGACGCCGGCACCCGCTACCAGCTCGACCCGTCAGTGGCCCTGCGCCCCGAGCCGTTCGGGGCGCTCGCCTACCACTACGGCAGCCGGCGGCTGACGTTCCTGCGCTCGAAACTCCTGGCCGACGTAGTGGCCGACCTGGGCCGCTACGAGTCAGCCGGTGCCGCCCTGGCCGACCTGGTGCCGGCCCCGTCCCGCCCCGCCTACGAGCGGGCCCTGGCCAACCTGGCCCGATCGGAGTTCATTCGTGCCTGCT
>JAKAXN010000464.1 GCA_021816565.1 Actinomycetes bacterium | reverse complement strand
CGAGACCCTTCCGATCAACAACACAAGCCTCGTGTGAGCGTTCCGTTTGCGGCAGGGCGGCCACCGGCTGTGTGGTCAGCCGATCGTCGCCTCCGCCAACGGTCTTCGCCAGTGGTGGTTCGTAGAGACAACCCTGCGCGCCGAGGCTGCGTCCAACCCCTCGAGGAGCGCCCATGACCGACACCACCACCGAGGCAGCAACCCACGGATACCTGCATGCCGGCCACAAGCAAGCTCTGATCGGCCGGATGGGCCGTATCGAGGGCCAGGCTCGCGGCATTGAGAAGATGATCACCGACGACCGCTACTGCATCGACATCCTCACGCAGATCGCCGCGGTGACCACCGCTTTGGAGATGGTGGCGGGCAGGATCCTCGACGACCACGTCAACCACTGTGTCAAGGCGGCTCTGGCTTCCGGAGATGAAGCGACGGCGGCCGACAAGAGCCGGGAACTGCTCGAAGCCGTCCACCGCTTCACCCGCACCCACTGATCCCCGATCCCACCACTCAGCGGCCGGACCCGCTGCTGTCAGCCTCATACCGGCTGGCTGGGGGGTGGTTACGAAACTGCAGAAGCCCAGGTAAGGGGGGTGGGCAGTGGTCAGGCTCTCCAGGCCTAGCTGCCCGACTCCTTGGATGACGATTCGTCGCTGTAGTCGGGCCGGTGCCCGAAGCAGAAGACGCGTCCATCGGAGTCCATGCTCCGTCCCCGATGGGAGTTACATACCTGGCACCCCCTGTCTGGATACTCGTCCCTGTCGAGCTGCCACCAAGTGGTCAAGACCTTTCCGTTCCGAGCGGTTCAGTGCTCTCCATCGGACGGACCGGGCCGAGGCTGTAGGTGTGAGCCCACACCACCAGCAGGTCGAGTTGCACGCCACGCCTGGCCAGTGGGCGGATGCAGGGATCGCCAGGATGGTCGACTTTCTCAACGAGCGCGGATGCAACACCTTCGCGTCGTGCGAAGACGAAGACGACGGATTCGCCTACGTCGCCTGCCGCGACCCGGAGTCCCTCCTCGTCGCCGTGCGAGAGCTGGCAGCTCTCGCATACGACGCCAGCGACATGGCCCTGCTATGCCGGATCCTAAAAGCCGGCGCACTTCCCGGCCTCGCACCGCCACAGCCGCCGGAGACGCTATGGAGATATGGGGTACAGCCCCAGTGGCTACCAGGCCGGGGTGGGGGAAGCCTGCGCCGCCCAAAGCTCGACCTGTACGTGCGGATCCCGATAGCGGATCTCGCCCAGCTCACAGCCCTGATCAACGGATCCCCCGATTGAGCCCTTCGCACTCTCCAATACGACAGCCGAGCGATGGGCCAACGGACGCAGCGCCTGGACCATCCTCACCCAAGAAGCCTGAATGTCAGCAGACCCCGATCTGTTGAAAGGCACATGTAACTTTCAGCCTTTCAGGCAACGGAATGTTCACATATAGCCCCGTCGTCGATAACGGCGACCAGCCCGGCCGGCGTCGCCTCACTGGGAGGAGCGCGAGGCCCGCCAGGCTGCCGAATCGGACCGCTTGACGCCCCAGGTCGCCGCTTGGGTGGCCCAGCTGGCGGAGCCAGCGACCATCCTGGCCGCCACCAACCGGGCTGTCCGGTACAACGTCGTCAAAGACCTCATCCCCGAGCTGAACGAGTGGAGTTCCCCGTTCGGCCACCTGTGAGAACCCGGAGGCGGTCGCTCGTCGCGAGGCCGCGTGGGCGGTGCGCCGCCGGCTCGACGAGACTGTGGCTACGGTGAAAGCCGAGCGTGCCGCTGACGCGCCCGGGCCCATTTCGACGATTGGGTGGAAGGCGGGCAGCGACCGCCGACTACCGGGCCGCCACGAACGCCGCCATTCGCCGCTGGTAACGCGTCGCCTGTCGCTTTCGTTCGGTTCTACGCTGAAGGAAGTAGGAAGGAAGGGGTTCTGGTGGCTCGCAGGGTGGCTGTCATCGCGGAGGGGCGTCACTACCGGCTGGCGCGCACCGACACCTACCTGGGGATATGGAGGCGCCGGTTGTGGAGCTGGCGGCTCGTGTCCCGCTATCCGTTGTCAGAGGAGGCCTGGCGGGTCGCCCAGCAGCAGTTCGCTCTTCTCGAACCGCCGCCCGCGCCCGTACCGTGGTCAGCACAGGCCCCCGGGGAGGGGACCCGGCGACGGTCCTGGGGTTGGTGGGTCGGGCTGGGAGGCCTTGGGCTCCTGGCGGCAGCGGTGGTGGTGATCGTGGTGGCGGCTCCGCTCCCCGGGGGCAGCTCCGGCCGTACCAGTGTCGGCAGGAACAGTTTCACCGGTGCCACGTCGCCGGTGGCGTCTGTCGTCCCGACCACGCTGGCACCGCCGACTACGCAGGAGCCGCCCACAACCATCGGCTTTGGTACCCCGGTCGGTTCCGGGTGGCTGTCGTCGAGCGGCGACGAGGTCGACTTCTTCCAGTGGACGCAGAACGGTCTGTCGCTGGAGGGCAACCTCACCTATGTGCAGCTGCGAGGGCAGGCCCCGCAGGAGACATCTAGGTCGCAGGTTGTACCGGTCAACGGGGCGATCCAGGGGGCTCAGGTGACGTTGTCTGTCAACGGCGGCACCCAGATGTTCGGCACGCTGAACGGGGACACCCTCACCCTGAACATCCCCCAATCCGGGGGGACGCTCGCCCCCGAGTCCTTCAACCAGGCCTCCACCGCCCAGTACAACCAGGCTGTCTCCGCCCTGGTGTCCCAAGCGGTCGACGCCAACGACTCCGGAAGCTCCCCGAACTGCGCCACTATTCCCTGCCTGCCAGTACCCCCACCCCCAACCGGGTACCAGACCCTGGCCACCATTCCCGCGTCGGTGAACACCACCCCCCAGGTCACCTTCGCCGGGTCGAGGTTGGCCATCTGCTGGGCTGTTTCGTCGCCGTCCGTCGGCACCCTCAGCTACCAGATCGGCACCAGCTTCAGCGGAGCCACCAACCTCTTCGACTCCACAACAGGCGACCTGGTAACCAACGGCTGTGTCTCCGATCCCGGCAACGACACCGGCCCGCAGACGGTTTCCACGACCATCTCCGGCACCGGCAGCTACATCGTTGCGATATACCAGGCCGGCTGACCGCCGCCAACCAGCCGTTACCGTCGGCCCTCCCTCGATTCCATGAACTCCCGCAACTCGCCTACCAGGCCAGCGAAGTGCGGAGCAGCCGCATTCGGGATCGCCCCGCACATACATAGGTCTGACCGCCCGGAAAGGTCCCCGGGCCGCCACTCCCGGTCATCCGAGGGAGGGTCGCCGTAGGTGGCGACGGTCAGTCGGATACCCAAGGCCGAGCGTCGCTCAGGGCAGCTATCCAGGAGTGTCCACGACGACCACGCTCCGTGGCGCACGGCTGGAACAATGCAACGGCCTCACCGGTACGGCCTGCTGCAACGTCGGCATCAATATCGGTGCAACATCCGTTGAACCTTCGTGCCGACACCGGGGATCCTCGGACTGTCGGACGGCATGGAGAAGTGTGCCTACCTCGTCGTCAACGACGAGGAAACCGGTGAGAAGCTCGACTGGCGGCGGTGTGTCGACGGCATCGTCGAAGGAACCGTTCCCGCAGCGGGCGTCCGGGTCGAAGTCGAGTTGCGTCCTCCCGAGGCCGAGGTGTCGTAGCCGTCGGATCTGCTGCGGGAGGTTCGCGGGACTCGCTCGTCCGAGGCTCACAGGAGCATTTCTACTGTTGAACTCCTTTTCTGCCGTCGGTGTACAACCCGCCGCGAGGGCGCATGACATCCGGCAACTGCGCCGTAGTTGGATCTACAAGTCCTCTGGCCTCGTACATCTTCCGTCCAGTTATGTAGTAGTCGTACGGGGTCGCCGCCCACACG
>JAKAXN010000048.1 GCA_021816565.1 Actinomycetes bacterium | reverse complement strand
TCCTCACAGCAGGCGCAACCATGAGCAAGACAGCCGCTTCACTCAAGTCCGCCCCGAAGGCCGAGGAACCCGAGGCCCCGCCCAAGAAGTCGAAGAAGAAGCTCTTCATCATCATCGCCGTGCTGGTCCTGCTGGTCGGCGGCTACGAGGCCAAGAGCATCCTGCTGGCCCCCCACTACAAGCCCGGCCAGAAGGTGCCGCTGGGCAAGATCCTGCCCCTCGATCAGCTGACGGTCAACCTGTCCGACGGTCACCTGGTGCAGGCGTCCATCTCCCTGCAGCTCACCAGCGTGGCGTCGGCCAGCACCCTGAGCGCCGACCTGCCCCGCTTCGACGACGCCGCCATCACCGTGCTCGGCGCCGATACCTACAACGGCCTCCTTCCCGCTGCCGCCCGGGAGCAGGTAAAGGCCGAGATCCTGAAGGACTGCCAGAAGATCGCGGGAACCGTAGACGGGGCGGCCCAGCAGATAAGCGCCGTCTATTTCACCAGCTTCATCCTGCAATGAACTCTCCACGAGCGAACCGGGAGCAACCATGACCGACCCGTCCACCGGCGCCAACCAGCCGGCCGGCGCCGGCTGCGCCGATCTCATCGACTGTCTGACCGAGGAGCAGGCGGCGTTGGAGTACCTGCTCTTCAAGCTGCGCGAGCAGCACATGGTCCTCAGCTCCGGCGAGCACAGGTGGCTGACCGCCTGCACCTCCGAGGTCGAGTCCGCGGTGCGGGAACTGACCGGCATCGGCCGGCGCCGCGAGGAGGTGGCCGCTCTCGTCCACGCCGACCACGGACTGGCTCCCGGATCCACCCTGAGCGTGCTGGCCGAGAAGGTCAGAGACGAGCTGACCTGCCAGAGGCTCCTGCAGCGCCAGCGGGACCTGCGCGATGTCCTGGACCAGGTGCGGCGCTGCTCCCGCCAGAACCGCGAGCTGCTGGCCCACGGCCTGGCCGCCACCAACGACGCCCTGGCGCTCCTCGGCGCGGTGCCCACCTACGACTCCACCGGCGGGGCGGTGCGCAGCAACACCCCGTCCAGCGGCAGCTTCGACGCCCGGGTGTAGACCACATGTCCAACGTCAGCTTCAACATCGCCGCCACCGGCATCGACGCCGCCCAGACGGCCATGGACACCATCGCCCAGAACCTGTCCAACGCCAACACCCCCGGGTACGTGGCCCAGACCGCCAACCTGGTCACCAACCCCGGCGGCGACCCGCTGGGCGTCGGCGACGGTGTGCGGGTCACGTCGGTCACGCAGGCCAACGACGCCCTGGCGGTCTCCCACGTCCAGCAGGCCCAGGGGGGCCTGTCGCAGAACACGGCCCTGCAGCAGGTCCTCTCCCAGGCCCAGCTGACCTTCCAGGAGCCCTCCTCCACCGGCCTGGCCTCGGACCTGTCCAACTTCTGGCAGTCCTGGGACAGCATCGCCAACAACCCGAGCGACCCGGCGGCCCGCCTCCAGGTCGTCAACCAGGCCCAGAACCTGGTGAGCGACCTCAACCAGGCGTCCCAGCAGCTGGCCACCACGTCGGCCAACGCGTCCACGCAGCTCGGCGGGGTGGTCGGCGAGGCCAACAGCCTCCTGGGCCAGGTGGCCACCCTCAACTCACAGATCTTCTCCGCCCAGAACAGCGGTCAGAACCCCAACTCGCTGATAGACCAGCGCAACCAGCTGATGAGCCAGCTGTCCAAGGACGTCGGGGCCACCGGCTCGGTCCAGTCGGACGGCACCTACCAGGTCAAGGTGGGCGGGGTCCCCGTCGTCCAGGGCAGCTGGGCCGACACCCTCGACCTGGCCCACACCACCACCGCCTCCGGCACCCCGCAGACCCTCCTGGTGGCCCACACCAGCGGCATCTCCCTGTCGACCAGCTCCGGCACCGCGGCCGGCCTGCTGGCCGCCGTCAACCAGTACCTGCCCGACTACCAGAACCAGCTCGACGGGGTGGCCAGCGCCCTGGCCTCCACCGTCAACAACCAGCTGACGTCGGGCTACACCACCACCGGGGCCGCCGGCCAGCCGCTGTTCACGGGCAGCACGGCATCGGGGATCGGCGTCAACCCGGCCGTCGTCTCCGACCCCACGCAGATAGCCGCCTCCGGTGTCCCCGACACCCCCACCAACCCGAACGCCGCGGTCAACGACGGCTCCAACGCCCAGGCGCTGGCCAACCTGTGGAACTCGGCGGGCGGACCCGACGTCGCCTACCGGGCCCTGGTGCAGAAGGTCGGCAACCAGGTCAGCGCGGTGAACAACCAGGTGCAGTCGTCCACATCGGTGGCCAACGCGGCCCAGCAGAACCTGCAGGCGGTCACCGGGGTGGACCCCAACCAGCAGCTGGTCAACCTTATGAACTTCCAGCAGTCCTACCAGGCCGCGGCCAAGGTCATCTCCACGGTGGCCGGCGCGGTGCAGTCCCTGCTGGCCGCGGTCTGAGAGCGAGGAACGGTGCCATGAGCATGAACCTGACAGCCATCTCCTACACCCCCACCATGATCGCCGACCAGATGGTCTCCAACCTGACCACCGACCAGAACCAGCAGGCCACCCTGGAACAGCAGCTGTCCACCGGCAACCTGGTCAACTCCCCCTCGGACAACCCGGCGGCGGCCAACTCCATCATGCAGCTGAACGCCGGGCTCAACCGGGCCACCCAGTACGCGACCAACGCGTCGGACGGGCTGGGCTGGCTGTCGCTCGGCAACTCCACCCTCAACTCGGTGATGTCCAACCTGCAGACAGCCCGCCAGACGGTCCTGGCCCTCTCCGGGCAGATGCTGAGCGGCCAGCCCGGGGCCATCGTCGGGGCGGCGACCCAGCTGCAGGCCATCAAGCAGCAGATCCTGGGCCTGGCCAACACCACCTACGGCGGTCAGGCCATATTCAGCGGTACCGGCAACGTGTCCACCGCCTACGACCAGGCAGGCAACTACGTGGGTGGCGGCAGCGCCCCCACCCGCACCGTCGCCCCCGGCGTGCAGGTCCCGGCGTCGGTCACCGGGCCCACGGTGTTCGGCAGCGGGTCCACCGGCCTCTTGGCACCGGGCGGGGTGCTCGACACCCTGATCACCGACATCAACACCGGCACCCCGGCGTCGCTGAAGAAGGCCCAGACCACCGACCTGGCCAGCCTGGACTCCGCCATGTCGACGGTGTCGACCCAGGCCGCCGAGCTCGGCGCCAACTACCAGCGGATGCAGGGTTTCGCCACGCAGGCGACCAACGCCCAGGCGGCGCTGCAGAGCCAGCTGTCGGCCGAGGACAGCGTCAACGTGGCCCAGGCGACCACGCAGCTGACCCAGGATCAGCAGACCTACCAGACCGGGCTGTGGGCGACCGCTCAGATCGAGTCGCACTCATTGGTCCAATACCTGTGACGGGAGCCCTCCAATGTCATTAACCTTCACCGATGCGACGGAGTTCGGTTCCGTGACGGATCCGGGCGGCGCGCCACTCGAGGTCATCGAGTTCGAGGCCGGGCTTCCCGGCTTCCCGACAGCCCGGCGGTTCCGCCTGGAGGACCTGGGCGAGACCCTGCGCCCGTTCCGCCGGCTGCGGTCCCTGGGTGAGCCGGAGATCAGCTTCACGGTGGTGGAGCCGGGCCTGCTGTTCCCCGACTACAGCGTGGAGATCGACGACGAGCACCAGGCCGGCCTGGGCATCACCGCCGCCGAGGACGTGGTCACCCTGGTGCTCATCACCGTGCCCCGCCCGCCGCTGCCGGCCACGGCCAACCTGCTCGGGCCCATCGTGATCAACCGCCGCACCGGGGCGGCCGCCCAGGTCGTGCAGCACCGCTCCACCTACAAGGTCGCCCAGCCCCTCCCGGGCGCCGGCTGACCGAGGACCGAGCGGTCCCCGGAGCTGTGGGCACCGGGACCGATACGAGCGGAGACGGGGACGCGGTGCTTCTGAGCGCCTGTGTGATCGCCCGGGACGAAGCCGACCGCATCGCCCGCTGTGTGGCCTCCGTGTCGGGGGCGGTGGACGAGGTGGTGGTCTACGACACCGGATCGACCGACGCCACCGCGGCCCTGGCCGCGGCGGCCGGCGCCCGGGTCGTCACCGGGACGTGGCCGGGCGGCTTCGCCGAGGCCCGCAACGCCGCCACCGCCCACTGCCGGGGGGAGTGGGTGCTCTCCATCGACGCCGACGAGCAGCTCGTGTGCCCCGACCCGGCCGCCCTGCGGGACCGGCTCCGGGCCACCCCGGAGGGGGTCCTGGCCCTCCAGGTCTCCATACACAACCTCACCGGATCGGGCCGCGGCTCCGGCTACCGCCACACCGCCGACCGGGTGTTCCGGCGCCGGTCCTGCCGGTGGAAGGGCCGGCTGCACGAACAGCTGGTCTCTGCGGCCGACGGGAGCTTCCCCCCGGTGCAGGCCCTGCGCGGGGCCCGGCTGGACCACGACGGGTACCTGCACGAGCTGGAGCTCGACCGGGGCAAGGCGGCCCGCAACCTGGAGCTGGCCCGGGCCGAGGTCGAGGACCCGTCGTTCGGGGACCGGGGGCTGGCCCTGGTGTGGCTGGGCCGGGCCCTGTGGGCCGCGGACCGGCCGGAGGAGGCTCTCGGTCACCTGGTGAAGGGGGCCGGGACCACCGCCAACCCCCGCTCCCGGCGTCAGGGGCTGGAGGCGGCGGCCCGCATAGCCCTGCGCCTGGACCGCCTCGGCCAGGCGGAGGAGCTGATCGGCCGGCTGAGGGCGGCCAGCACCGAGGCGGTGGTGGCCGACCTGCTCGAGGCGGCCCTGTGCCTGGCCCGGAACCTCCCGGAACAGGCCCTGCTACTGCTGGAGCGGACCGGGGCCACGGCGGGCCCGGTGAGCGACGACGACGGGCGGGGATACACGCCGGAGCAGCTGCTCGAGTGGAGAGCGTCCGCCCTCGTCGGCGCCGGCCGGCCCGGTGCGGCCGCCGATGTGATCCTGGGGTCCTGGAAGGCCACCGGGAGGCTCGACGCCGACCTGGACCTGCTGGTGGAGGCCCTGGAGCGGGCCGACCGCTCCCTCGACGAGATCGCCGACACGGTGGACGGCCCGTCCCTGCCCGCCGCCGTGGCCTCCTCCCTGCGCCTCGACCCGCCCCGGGCCGGTCGGGTCCTGGACGGGCTGTGGCGGTCCTTCGGGGACCGACCCGGAGACGGGGCGGTCACGGTCCTGGCCGGCGCCGCCCTGCTCGGCCGGGTGCTGGACCCACCCGCCGCGGCGGTCTGGTCCGAGCGGCTCCGCCGGCAGGGCCTGAATGGGCTGTGCCCCCTGCGAGCCGTGGCCTCCGACCCCGCCGTACCTCCCGGGCGGCGGCTGGAGGCGGCCGCCGAGCTGGCCGGCCGCTTCGGTGAGCACCCCCCCGCCGTGGAGGCCGGAGCCGAGCCGCGGGTGTCGTGGAAGAAACGCCCGGCCGGGCCGCCGGATTTCAGCCTGGTGCTGCTGGCGCGCGGCGGGGCGGAGCGGGTCCTCGCCTGCCTGCAGACCCTGGCCCCGACCCTCCCGCCGGAGATGACCTTCGAGGTGATCGCCGTGGACACCGGCAGCGTGGACGCCACGTCGATGTTGCTCGGCTCCCTCGACGGCGAGGTGGCGGTGGTCCGTACCGAGCTCGATGTGGGCGCGGTCCGGGCCCGCAACCTGGGATGGGCCCAGGCCGGGGGGCCCGTGGTGGTGTTCGTGGATGCCGGGGCCCGGCCGGAGCACGGCTGGCTGGAGCCGCTGTTGGCCGTGCTGGACGGCGACCGGCGCGTCGGCGCCGCCGGGCCGGTGCTGGTCGGCCCCGACGGCACCGTCGTCTCCGCCGGGGCGACCGTGGACCCCGACCGGGAGGATCGGGTCCCGGCCGCCGGTCTGGCCCGCCGCCCGTGGGGCACACCGCCCCGGGGACCCTACGTGGAGTGGCTGGGCACCGACCTGGGCGGCAGCCCGGCAGGTGACGGCCCGCGCCGGGTGGACGCCCTGGCCGGGACGGTGGTGGCGGTACGCCGCTCGGACCTGCAGGCCGCCGGGGGGTTCGACGAGGGATACTGGGAGGGGGGCGAGACCGTCGACCTGTGCTTCTCGCTGGCCGCCGCCGGCCGGTCGGTGGTGTGCGTGCCGGCCAGCCGGGTGTCGCTGCCTGACGCCCCCGGCTCGGGCCCGGACCCGTGGTCGGCGGCCGGTACGGGGGTTCCGGTGCTGCCGGCCCGCTTCGAGGACAGCGCCGGGCCGGTGCTGCAGCACCGGGCCAACCGCCTCCGCTTCGCCACCCGCTGGGGACCGCCGGGTTGATCCACCCGCCAGGGAGGCCGGGGCAGGCAGCCGGGCTGGCGGGGAGCTACTGGCCCTTGGGCTTCAGTCCGGTCAGCCCGGCCAGGCCCGACAGGTCGGCCCCGCCGTCGCTCATGGCCGCCCGGTTGGCGTCCTGCATCTGCTGGTACACCTCCTGGCGGTAGATCAGCACGTGGGCCGGCGCCTCGATGCCGATGCGCACCGAGTCGTTGCTGACCGCCTGCACCGCGACGACGACCTCGCCGTTGATGAGAAGACCGGGCCGGGACCGCCGCGACAGCACGTGCATGCTGGCGCCGTCCCAGGCCTTGCCGCGCTTGGCCAGCTGCTCGATCACCTCACGCTCGTCCAGCCGCTGCACCGTCAGGGTCTCGGGGCCGGTGACCCGAAGGCAGACGTCCTCGCCGGCGACCATCTCCACCGTCACGGTGACGTCGTGCCCGACCAGGATCGACGAGTCGGGGCGGCGGCTCAGGACCAGCATCTCGGTTAGATCACTCCCGGCTGAAGCTCTCGAGTTCCACCCTGATCCCTCCGACGGTGTCGGAGATCAGGTTGTAGATCAGGGCCAGCACGATGTTGGCCAGGGTTCCGACAATAGCGATAAGCACACCGGCCGCGCCGGTGTAGAGGGCCACCGCCCCGGCGTGCAGCTGGAACTTCCGCAGGCTGAACAGGGTGCGGACCGACTTCTCGATGGAAGGCAGTGTCCCGAACACGTCGGCCGCCACCCACAGCAGCACCGCCGCCACCACGATCACGACCAGGACCAGGAGGTAGAACATGACCGACACCTTGGCGACGGTGCCCACGTCTACATGGCGCAGCACCATCCGGGTCCGGGCCCGGCCGGGGCGACGGGCGGGCCGACCGGGGGGCAGGGGCCGGGGCGGCAAGGGAGTGGGCGGGGTGTAGGTGTCGTGCGGGCCGCTGAACTCGGAGCGGGCCAGGCCGGCCCCGCCGTCGGCCACCCCGGTCCCGGCCAGGGCCGGCCCGGCCAGGGCCGAAACCCCGGCGCCGGCCAGCCCGGACGCGCCGAGGGTCGCGGCCCCGGGTGTGACCGGCTCGGGATGGTAAGGGTCCCGCTCCGGCACCGGCTCGGCGACCGGGACGGAGGCGGAGGGCGCCGGGGCTGAGGCGGAGGGCGCCGGGGCCGGGGCGGACGGCGCCGCGGAGGCCGGGATCTCCCATCCGCCGATTGCCGGGCGGTCCGGTGATCGGGCACCGGAGCCGGTGACCGGGACGGCCTGGGTCGGAGCATCGCTTGCCGCCGGGGCCGGCCAGGCCGGCCGGGGATCACCCGGGCGGGATCCGTCTGGCCGCGGGGCGGAAAGGCCCTGGTGGTCACCGGCGGGGGCGCCGCTGTCAGGGGCCGGGGTGGTCGGCCCAGTGGCGACCGGTCCAGTGGCGACCCCCTCCGGGCGACCTGCCGGGTCGGGCCGGGCCGCTCCGGCGTCAGCGGTCGATCCGGGGCCTGGCGCCGGGTGGCCGGTCCCGTTGGCCGGGAATAGCCATCCCTGGCTCGGACCGTCCGCCGGGGGGCGCTCGGGCACGTCGCCGCCGTCGGAAGCACCGGCGCCGTCATGAACTTGCTGGACCTCAGCAGCGTCAGCGGACCGGCGGGGACCGGTGCGGGACCAGGCGGAGAAGAGGCCGTTCCCCATCCGGGCCGGTTCGTGGGGACGCTCCGGCGGGCGGGGGGCGTCCAGCGAGCCGTACTCGGCCGGCACCGGTGAACCCCAGCCGGTGTCAGGCACCGGCTGGGGTTCCTCGCTCCGGTCGGCCCGGACCTCCGGCTCGGAAGCCGAACGGCCGGGCTGGTCCTCCATCAGCCGTTCTCTTCCACCGCGAGAACCGGCGCCACGGATGCCACCACCTGCCCCGAATCGAGCGTCATCACCCGCACGCCGGTGGCGTCGCGACCCTGACTGGAGATTTCCCGAACCGGCATGCGCACCAACACTCCCGAAGAGGAGGTGACGAGGATCTCGTCATCCAACGCAACCATGAAAGCCGATACCACCCGGCCACGCTGCGCAGTCAGTTTGATACCCCGAACACCGACTCCGCCACGCCCCTGCCGGTTGAAATGCTGCAGCTGGGTGCGCTTGCCGAAGCCGGCCTCCGTGACGATGAGGATCGAGGTCTCGTCCCGGGCCGGGTCGATGGACACCACCTCGTCGTCAGGACGCAGGGACATGCCCCGCACCCCGGCGGCGTCGCGGCCCATGGCCCGCACGTCGGTCTCGGCGAAGCGGATGGCCATCCCGCCCTTGGAGACCATGAATATGTCATCAGCGCCGCCTGTGGTGATCACACCCACCAGCTCGTCGCCGTCGCGCAGGTTGATGGCGATGAAACCCTCGCGCCGGGACTTGTCGTACTCGGAGAACGTTGTCTTCTTCACCTGCCCGAGCTTGGTGGCGAACAGCAGGAAGCGGTCCGCCGGGAACTCCCTCGTGTCGATCAGGGTCTGGACCTTCTCCCCCGGATCGAGCGGGAGCAGGTTGACGATGGCCGTGCCCCGGGCCGTCCGCTCCTTGACCGGGATCTCGTAGGCCCGCAGCCGGTAGACCTTCCCCTTGTTGGAGAAGAACAGCAGGTAGGCGTGGGCGCTGGTGTGGATGATCCGGATGACGATGTCCTCGTCCTTGAGCCGGGCACCCTGCACCCCCCGGCCGCCCCGGCCCTGGGTCCGGAACGAGGAGGCCGGCACCGCCTTCACGTAGCCGGCCTTGGTCATGGTGATGACCAGTTCCTCGTCGTCGATCAGGTCCTCGGCCGACATGTCTCCCTCGTCGAAGGTGATCTCAGCCCGGCGGGGATCGGCGAACTCGTCGCGGATGGCGGTCATCTCGGTCTTGATGACGCCGCGCAGCACGCCCTCGTCGGCCAGGATGGCCTCCAGCTCGGCGATGGTCTGGCGCAGCTGGGCCAGCTCCTCCTCCAGCTGGGCCCGGCCCAGGCGGGTGAGGCGGGCCAGCGGCATGTCCAGGATGTGGTTGGCCTGGATCTCGCTGAACTCGAACGGGGCGGCCATCAGGGCGTCGCGGGCCGCCGCCCGGTCCTCCGAGGCCCGGATGGCGGCGATGATGGCGTCGATCATGTCGAGCGCCTTGATCAGGCCCTCGACGATGTGGGCCCGGTCCCGGGCCTTGCGCAAGCGGTACTCGGTCCGCCGCCTGATCACGTCGACCTGGTGGTCGATGTAGGCCGACAGCGCCTGCACCAGGTTGAGAGTGCGGGGCACCCCGTCGACCAGGGCGACCATGTTGACGCCGAACGAGGTCTGCAGCGGGGTGTGCTTGTACAGGTTGTTGAGCACCACGTTGGCCGTGGCGTCGCGCTTCAGGTAGATGACCAGCTTGGTGTCGTCACCGGAGGAGAGATCCCGGATGTCGCGGATGCCGTCCAGCTCACGGGCGTTGACCAGGTCGGCGATCTTCTCCAGGATGGACTTGGGGCTGGCCTGGTAAGGGAGCTCGGTGACGACGATCTCGTCGCTGGTGCGACCCTCGACGATCTCGGCCCGGGCCCGCATCTTGATGGAGCCCCGGCCGGTGCGGTAGGCGTCCATGATGCCCTGCCGGCCCAGGATGTAGGCCCCGGTCGGGAAGTCCGGGCCCTTGACGAACTGCATCAGGTCGTCGGGGGTGGCGTCGGGGTGGTCTATAAGGTGGATGGTGGCGTCGATCACCTCACCCAGGTTGTGGGGCGGGATGTTGGTCGCCATTCCGACGGCGATGCCCTGGCTGCCGTTGACCAGCAGGTTGGGAAAGCGCGACGGCAGGACGGTCGGCTCGTCCTCTTCGTTGGTGTAGTTGCGCCCCATGTCGACGGTCTCTTCGTCGAGACCCTCGATCATGTGCATGGCCAGCGGGGCCAGCCGGCTCTCGGTGTAGCGCTCGGCGGCCGGCGGGAAGTCCGGCGACCCGTAGTTGCCGTGGAAGTCGATCAACGGGTGGCGCAGGCTGAAGGGCTGGGCCATACGGGCCAGGGCGTCGTAGATGGCGGTGTTGCCGTGAGGGTGGAACCGGCTCATGGTGTCGCCGGTGACCTTGGCGCACTTCACGTGGGCCCGGTCCGGCCGGTAGCCCTGGACGTGCATGTCGTAGAGGATCCGGCGGTGCACCGGCTTCAGGCCGTCGCGCACATCGGGCAGAGCCCGTGACACGATGACCGACATGGCGTAATCCAGGAAGGAGCGTTCCATCTCCTCCTGGATCTCGATGGGCTCGATACCGCCGAGGGTGGTGTCACCACCGCTGCCGTCGCCGCCGGCGGGCTGATCGGGGCCGCCGGGGGGCGGGGTGTCGGTCATATGTCCAGGAACCTCACGTCGTCGGCGTTGGTGGTGATGAAGTGCTTGCGGGCCTCCACGTCGTCACCCATCAGGATCGAGCAGACGGTGTCGGCCTGCGCCGCCTCCTCCACGTCGACCCGCAGCAGGGTGCGCTTCTCCCGGTCCATGGTGGTCGAGCCCAGCTCCTGCCAGTCCATCTCACCGAGGCCCTTCAGCCGGTTGAACTCGGCCTTGTGGTTGGGGCGGCCGGCCAGGAACCGCTGCCGGTCGGCCTCGTCCTTCAGGTAGGTCTTCTCCTTGCCCACCAGGGTGGAGAACAGCGGGGGCTGGGCGCAGAACACGTGCCCCTCCTCCACCAGCGGGCGCATCTGGCGGAAGAAGAAGGTCAGGAGCAGGGTCCGGATGTGGCTGCCGTCCACGTCGGCGTCGGCCAGGATGATGACCTTGCCGTAACGGATCTTCGACACATCGAAGTCGTCGCCGAGCCCGGCGCCGATGGCGGCGATCAGGGCCTGGATCTCGTTGTTCTTCAGCATCTTGTCGATGCGCGCCCGCTCGACGTTCAAGATCTTGCCCCGGATGGGCAGGATGGCCTGCGTGCGCGGGTCGCGGGCCCGCACCGCGGAGCCACCGGCGGAGTCGCCCTCCACGATGAACAGTTCCGACTCCGCGGCGTTCTTCGACGCGCAGTCGGTGAGCTTGCCCGGCAGTCCGGCACCCTCCAGGGCGGACTTGCGCCGGGTGGCGTCACGGGCCTGGCGGGCGGCCACCCGGGCCCGGGCCGCCTGGATGCCCTTGTTGATCATCTGGCGGGCCTCGGTGGGGTGCTCCTCGAGCCACTCCGCCAGCTTCTCGTTGGTGGCCCGCTCCACCAGGGAACGCATGGTCACGTTGCCCAGCTTGGCCTTGGTCTGGCCCTCGAACTGCGGGTCGCGCAGCTTGACCGCCACGATGGCGGTGAGACCCTCCCGGATATCCTCGCCCTGCAGGTTGTCCTCCTTCTCCTTGAGGAGGTTGGAGTTGCGGGCGTACTTGTTGACCACCGTGGTGAGGGCTTTGCGGAACCCCTCCACGTGGGTGCCTCCCTCGATGGTGGAGATGCCGTTGGCGTAGCCGTGCAGGCCCTCGTAGTAGCCGGTGTTGTACTGGATGGCCACCTCCACCTCGCCGTCCTCCTCCACGACCTTGTAGTAGCCCACCTTCTTGAACAGGGGCTCCTTGGAGGAGTTGAGGTGACGGACGAAGTCGATGATGCCGCCGTCGTATTTGTAGGTGGCCCGGTCGCCGCCGGGCCGCTCGTCGACGAAACGGATCTCGAGACCGGCGTTGAGGAAGGCGTAGATCTGGAGCCGTTCCATGATGGTCTGGGCCCGGAACTCGATCTCGTCGAAGATCCGCCCGTCGGGCCAGAACTCCACCGTCGTGCCGGTCCGGCCCTTCGGCGCCGGCCCGGTCACCTCCAGCTTGGTCTGGGGCTTGCCACCGTCGGCGAACTCCATGCGGTGGCGGTCACCGCCCCGGTCCACCTCCACGATCAGCCGGGTGGAAAGGGCGTTGACCACCGACACGCCCACCCCGTGCAGGCCGCCGGAGACCTTGTAGCCGTCGCCGCCGAACTTGCCGCCGCCGTGCAGCTTGGTCAGGGCGATCTCCACGCCGGTCATCTTCTGCTGGGGGTTGACGTCGGTGGGGATCCCCCGCCCGTCGTCCACCACCCGGCAACCGCCGTCGGCGGTCAGGGTCACGTCTATGCGGCTGCAGTAGCCGGCCATGGCCTCGTCCACCGAGTTGTCCACGACCTCCCACACCAGGTGGTGAAGACCGCTCGGCCCGGTGGATCCGATGTACATACCGGGGCGCTTGCGGACCGGTTCCAGCCCCTCCAGGACGGTCATGTCCCGGGCGCTGTAGCTGGACGGGCGCGCCCGCTCCGAGCCCTCTTCGACCGTCACTTGCATAGCCATGAACGCGACCTCTCAAAACTGGCTGGTCGAGCTGCTCCTCGCGAGGCGTCAGGAGGGAGAAAAGCCCAGGTCAGCAGCCCGAAACTCGATTCCTGTAGTTTACCAGAGGGGTGGGTCCGGCAGGCCGAAACCGGCTCTAGGAACCCTGTCGCCGGCCCCGCCGGAACGGGGTCTCGGGCGCCGGCTCGCCGGTCACGCGCAGCTGGATCTGGCTGACCGCCTCCTCCCCGGCCACGGTCGCTATGCGGGACAGCAGGTCGGAGATCATGTAGCGCAGCTGGGTAGCCCAGGCCGGGTGGTCCACCGCCAGCACCAGGACCCCCGAGCGCAGCGACACCGGCCGGGCGTGGGCGGCGATGTCGGTGCCCACCAGGTCGGCCCAACGGCTGAACACGGTGGTGGCGGTGCCGGCCGACGGGCCGCCCAGCCGCCTGGTGATGCGGTCCAGCGAGTCCGATACCCGCCGGGGGTCCCGCTCGGAGGGGGAGGGACCCGACGGCACCCAGGTGCTCACCGGCCCAACCTCTCCCCGAACCCGGGCTTGTAGCGCACCGGCCGACGGTATACCCGCGGACCGGTCACGGGAGAAGCTTCCCGTCCTCCACCCGGAACCGGGCGGCGATGGCCCCGGCTGCGGCCTCCGGCAGGTCCCCGGCGGTGGTGAGCAGGGCCTGCCCGGCCGGCAGGTGGTGGAACAGGGCCTCGGAGCGGGCCCGGTCCAGTTCGGAGAACACGTCGTCGAGCAGCAGCACCGGGGCGGTGCCGATCTCGCCGGCCAGCAGCCGGTGACCGGCCAGGCGCAGAGCCAGGGCCAGCGTCCGCTGCTCCCCCTGGGAGGCGTGGGTGCGGGCCGGCAGCTCCCCGATGGACAGATCCAGGTCGTCGCGGTGCGGTCCCACCGTCGTCACCCCCCGGCGCAGGTCGTCCGCCCGGGCCCCGCCCAGGGCGTCGGCCAGGGGGCCGTCCCAGCTGGGCCGGTACGACACGGTGGCGTGGCGGCGGCCCTCCAGGTAAGCCGACCCGTCCGAGAGCGCCGAGTAGGCCTCGGCCACCAGGGGATCCAGGGCCGCCACCAGGCGGGTCCGGGCCCGGGCCAGCTCCTCGCCCACCTGGACCAGCTTGGTGTCCCACACATCGAGCGTCACCCGGATGTCGTCGGGCAGCTCCCGACCCGGCCGCCAGCCCGACAGGGCGGACTTGAGCAGGGCGTTGCGCTGCTTGAGGATCCGCTCCAGCTCGGTGAGGGTGGCGTCGCGGCGGGGGGATACGGCCACCAGCAGATCGTCCAGGTATGAGCGCCGGCCCGACGGGCCCCCCTTGACCAGCTCCAGGTCGTCGGGGGAGAACACCGTCACCTGCAGCGCCCCGAGCAGGTCCCGGGTGCGGCGCAGGGCCTGCCCGTTGACCCGGACCCGGTCCCGGCCGACGGCGTGCAGCTCGGCGTCGATGGTCACCCGCCGGCCCGTCTCCTCGTGCCCGACCACCGAGCGGACCACGGCGAAGCCGGCCGGGGAACCGCTGCGCACCATGGCGTCGGCCGGGCTGCCCCGCAGCGACTTCAGCGTGGCCAGGTACCCCACCGCCTCGATCAGGTTGGTCTTGCCCGCCCCGTTGGCCCCGGTGACGACCGTGATGCCACTCGGCGCCGGCTGGAACTCGGCAGTGGCGTACGAGCGGAAGTCGGTCAGGTGGAGTTCTTGGAGGTGCATGAGGTGTTCTTGGTCCGCGGCTTCCGCCGGCTGGTCAGTCCCGGGATCGTCGAGGGATTGATCTGTCCCCCGGCTACGCGGGGGAAAACAGGATCAAGTCCTCGACGCCCCGGGCCCTCCCCCACTCTCACACCCCGCTGTGACGGGAAGGTCGAAAAACAGGATGTCGGCTGCCGTAGGCCCCGACGGCGGGGAGGGACGAGAACGGTGATGAACCGGACCGGGACCGGTCTAGGAGACCCGGACCGGCATCAGCAGGTACAGGTACTCAGTGCCCTCGGTGGGCCTGAGGGTGGCCGGCTTGAGGGCGTCGAGGGTGTCGAGGGCCACCTCGTCACCGGTGACCGCCTCCACGCCCTCGATGAGGTAGTTCGGGTTGAACGCCACGGTCATCTCGGCCCCCTCGTACTTGGCGTCGACGTCCTCGGTGGCGGTGCCCCAGTCGGTGGTGATCACGGTCAGCTCGATGCCGGTGGGGCGCAGGGCGATGCGCACCGGGGTGGTGGCGTCGCGGGCCAGCAGCTTCACCCGGCGCACCGCGTCGAGCAGGGCCTCCCGGCCGACGATCAGCCGGTTCGGGTAGTTCGACGGGATGAGCGCCCGGTAGTTGGGGAACTCGCCCTCGATGAGCCGGGTCGTGAGGGTGACCCCGCCCACCCCGAAGGTGGCGTCGTGAGCCCCGAGGCGCAACGACACCTCGCCGTCGCTGGATCCGAGCAGGCGCAGCAGCTCGTTGAGGGCCCGCGACGGGACCAGCACCTTCTGGCCCTCGGCCAGGATGCCGGCGCCGGAGAGGTCCCGCACCGCCAGCCGGTACGAGTCGGTGGCGACCAGGCGCAGCCCGTCCTCCTCGGCGGCCATGAGCACACCGGTCAGGATGGGCCGGGACTCCTCGCTCGACGCCGCCCGGGTGACCTGGCGCAGGGCCTCGGTCAGGCCGGCCGCAGCCAGGGTGACCGTGTCGCCGGTGGGGGCGGTCAGGCGGGGGAAGTCCCCGGCCGGGTGGGTGCGCACGGTGAAGTGCGACCGGCCCGAGGCGATGCGCAGCTCCTCGTCGTCGGCCTCGATGGTCACCGCCCCGGGCTCCAGGGCCCGGACGATGTCGGTCATCAGCCGCCCGGGGGCCACGGCCACCCCGTCCTCGTTCCCGCTGACCGTGGTGGCCACCGTGATGGTCAGGTCCAGGTCTGTCCCGGTGACCTCCAGCCCGTCCCCGCCGATGGCCAGGCGCACCCCGCCGAGAATGGGCATGGCTCCACCCCGACCGGCCGCGGCCCGACCGGCAGTGCCGAGTGCCTCCACCAGAACGTCACGCTCGCAACGAAACTTCAACGCAGTGCCTTCCCTGCTTCTTGCCTTCTAGTTGGTTAATTCGGAAGTGCCGGTAGTAGGTCCTGTGGATTGTGGACAACCGGACGAAAGTGCTGGTGAGAGGGTGTTCGGAACACCGAGCGTATTCCCCAGGTTCCCACAACGGTGTGACCGTGGACGGGCGGTGCTGTGGAGGGCGCCGACTTTTTCCCGGTGAATCACATCGGTTCGACACACGCCGTCCGCACCGCCACCCACAGGCGAAACCGGCATTCACCGGCCTCCCTTGATGCTCTGGATGAGCTCGGTGACCTGGTCGTAGACCTGCCGGCGCTCCTTCATGAGCCCGGCGACCTTCTCCACGGCGTGGATCACGGTGGTGTGGTCCCGGCCCCCGAACTCCCGGGCGATGGCCGGGTAGGAGAAGTCGGTCAGCTCCCGGAAGACGTACATGCCGATCTGGCGGGCCTGGACCAGCGGACGGCGCCGGCTGGTGCCGCACAGGTCCTCGACGGTGAAGCCGAACGTGTCGGCGGTGGCGTCGAGGATCACCTTGGGGGTGATCTGGCGGGGCCGGTCGGCCTCCAGCAGGTCGGAGAGGATCTCCGCGGCGGTGGCCAGCGTCGGCGGCACCCGGTTGAGTGAGGCGTACGCCGAGACCCGGATCAGGGCTCCCTCGAGCTCGCGGATGTTGTCCCGGACGTGGGTGGCGATCAGCTCCAGCACGTCGCCGGGAACCGGTATGCGCTCGCCTTCGGCCTTCTTGCGCAGGATGGCCAGCCGGGTCTCCAGCTCCGGGGGCTGCACGTCGGTGGTGAGGCCCCACTCGAAGCGGCTGCGCAGCCGGTCCTCCAGGGTGGCGATGGAGCGGGGGTGGCGGTCGCTGGAGAGCACTATCTGCTTCGAGCTCTCGTACAGCCAGTTGAACGTGTGGAAGAACTCCTCCTGGAGCCCCTCCTTGCCCTCCATGAACTGGATGTCGTCCACCAACAGCACATCGCACTCCCGGTAGCGCCGCTTGAACTGCATCTGGGCGTTGTTGCGGATGGCGTCGACGAAGTCGTTCATGAACGTCTCGGTCGACAGGTAGCGGACCCGCTTACCGGCGAAGTTCTCGGTGACGTAGTGGCCGATGGCGTGCAGGAGGTGGGTCTTCCCCAGCCCCGAGTCGCCGTAGATGAACAGGGGGTTGTAGCTGCCGGCCGGACTCTCGGCCACCCGCTGGGCGGCGGCGTGGGCAAAGCGGTTGGAAGATCCGATGACGAACGCGTCGAAGGTGTAGCGGGGGTTCAGCGAGGGGGTTTCGGCCCGGGCCGTGGTACCGGGAACAGGCTCGGCGGCCCCCGCGGTGGCGGCGGGCGGGGGAGCCGCCGACCGGAGCGCGTCATCGTCGCTCTCCTCGGAGCCGGACCCGTCGCCGAAGCGGCTGCGCGGGGCGACGAACGGGTCGGCCGGCTGGGGGGTGGGCCGCACCCGGATCTGCACCTTGATGTCGGCACCGGCCACCTGCGAGGCGGTCTGCTCGATGAGCGGGAGGTACCGGTCCTCCAGGCGGTCGCGCACCAGAGAGCTCGGGGCGCTGAGCGTCATGAGGGTGTCGTCGAGGGATTCGACCTCGAGACCGTCGAACCAGGTCCGCCACACCGCCTCACGGACGTCGTCGCGCAACACCTCGGAGCAGGTTGTCCACAGTTCGGCTGCCTCGCTCACCTGGTTTAGCGCCTCCCAGCCGCCTGTAATCCACAAGATGATCCACAAGTTGTGGAGAACTCGACCAAAAGAGACAAAGAACCTGACGTCTGTCAGGTCCGATGCCCCCCGGGGAAGAAGCCGGTCTCCGTCGTCGCCCCCTCTGGGGCAGCGCAGTTGAAAGACGGTAGCACCACAGCCGGGCGGGGCAAGCCGGCCCGCGTTGAGCGTCGTAGCGGAGTTCTAGGTTGGTTCCGGAGGTGAAAGGGCAGCCCGTGGCGGCCCCGGAATTGGCTGCTGAGCAGCGGATTCGTGTTGTTACCCCCAGGAGGATCGGCTTATCCACAGGTATTCCACCGTAAATCCCAGACATTCGGGTCTGGATACCCACAGGCGACGACCGCTTAGGTAGTCGGCCGCATGGTGCAGTCAAGCGAGCCCACCCGGATAGACGCGGCCCGGCGCAAACCGCCCGCCGGCCCGACCCCCACCCCTCCCGGGGGGCGGGTCCCACCCCACAACCTCGACGCGGAGAAATCTCTGCTGGGAGCCATGCTGCTGTCGCGCGACGCCATCGCTGCGGCCATGGAGACCTGCGGGGCGGAGGACTTCTACAAGCCGGCCCACTCCCACATCTTCGAGGCCATCAACAACCTGTACAACCTGGGCGAGCCGGCCGACCCGGTGACGGTGGCCGACGAGCTGGCCCGGGCCGGCCTGCTCGACACGGTGGGCGGCCTGGCCGCCCTGGTCACGCTGCAGGCCGACACCCCGGCGACCACGAACGCGTCCCGCTACGCCCGCATCGTGGAGGAGCACGCCCTGCTGCGCCGGCTGATCGCGGTGGCCGGGGAGATCGCCGAGATGGGCTACTCGGTGCCCGAGGACGTGGCCGAGGCCCTGGACCGGGCCGAGGGGCTGGTGTTCAACGTGGCCGAGCGGCGCGTCACCGACAGCCTCAAGCCTCTCACCGAGCTGCTGTCGGCCAGCCTGGACCGGCTGGAGCAGCTGTTCGACCGGGGGGAGACCATCACCGGGGTGCCGACCGGCTACGTCGACCTGGACGAGCGGCTCTACGGGCTCCAGCCCAACGCCCTGATCATCGTGGGGGCCCGGCCGGCCATGGGTAAGACCTCCTTCGCCCTGGGCATGGCCGCCCACGCCGCGGTCGAGGCCCGCGTGCCCACCTTGATCTTCTCCCTGGAGATGGGCTGCGACGAGATCACCAACCGGCTGCTGGTTTCCGAGGCGCGCGTCGACGCCAGCCGGATGCGCAACGGGAGGTTGAGCGAGCCGGACTGGCCCAAGATCAGCCAGGCCGTGGCCCGTCTGGGTGACGCCCCGCTGTTCATCGACGACAACCCCAACACCACGGTCATGGAGATCAGGGCCAAGGCCAGGCGGTTGAAGGCCCGCAACGGGGGGCTGGGGTTGATCATCGTCGACTACCTCCAGCTGATGTCGGGAAACTCCAACGAGAACCGTCAGCTGGAGGTCTCGTCGATCAGCCGCGGCCTGAAGGTGCTGGCCCGTGAGCTGGAGGTTCCGGTGGTGGCGCTCTCGCAGCTGTCCCGCCAGCTCGAGGCCCGGGCCGACAAGCGGCCGGTGCTGGCCGACCTGCGGGAATCGGGATCGCTGGAGCAGGACGCCGACGTGGTCATGTTCCTCTACCGCGACGAGGTCTACAACCCCGACTCGGCCGACCGGGGCACCGCCGAGGTGATCGTGGCCAAGCACCGTAACGGACCTACCGGCAAGGTTCAGCTGGCGTTCCTCGACCACTACACGAGGTTCGCCAACATGGCCCGGGTCTGAGGGTCTTGAACCACCTGCTGGCGGTGCCGGGTGCCCCCTGACGTTCAGCTGCTAGCGCTGGGCCACCACGTTGCCGTAGGGGAGGGCCAGTAGGGCTGCTTTATCTATGGGCTCGCCGGTCTCGAGGAGGCGGAACTTGAACCCCAGGCTCTCGACCAGGTCGGCCAGGTCCTGGGGGGTGTCGCCCACCGACTCGATCTGGGCCCGGGCCCACTCGAACATGATGGTTATGCCCGGGTTGGCCTCCAG
>JAKAXN010000047.1 GCA_021816565.1 Actinomycetes bacterium | reverse complement strand
TCTCTGTGTTGAGCATGGTGTTCTCAGGCGACACCCGCCCGTGCTGGCCACTGGTTCGGGCCGCGCAGGGCACGGACCTCCTGATCCACGAGTGCTTCCCCTCCGCTTCTCTGCTCGCGGAGCTGACGGGCGATCGGATCGAGCGCTTCGAGACCATCACCGCGACCCACACGGTGCCCAAGGCCGCCGGGAAGGTCTTCTCTCTCGCCAAACCCAGAATGGCGGGCCTCTGGCACACGCTCCTGGTACCGCCGGTGGTCGCGCCGATCCTCGAGGGGGTGGGCGCCGTCTTCGACGGGCCGGTCGTCCAGACCCAGGACCTCACCGTGTTCAACATCACGAAAGAGGCCGTCGTCGCTCGTCAGGCAGAGGCAGTCCCTCAGGCGATGGCCGTCCCGGGGAAACCGAAGTTCGAGCCGACCTACGACCACCGGCCGACCCCGCCAGATTGGTGGAGCGAAGCACTAATCGCCGACGAGCTACCGGCGTCCCAACCGGCCGGCACCACGTAGGGGAGTTCTGCGAAGAGCTCCGCCAGCTCAAGCACGACCCGTTCAGGTGCCCGGTCATCTACCCCGGCACGTTAACCGACACCTGGCCCGTTGCAGAACTGCGCCACGGGGTCAACGACCGAGTCCAGCAGCGCATATTGCGCAACCTCTCGGACACGCCTGAAGACATCGACGCCATCGCGCCAACGACGGATCCGGCACAGAGGATGTAGCTGGAGCTGATCGGAGGAGTGATCTCCACCGAGCGCATCGCCTCTCGCCGAGGGATCGCTGGCATTGAGGAGATCCACGGCATAGACCAAGCTCTGCGGTTCATCCTCGGCCTCTGACGCTTCGACATACTGCCACCGCGCATCGCTTCGGAACACGACAGCTCTTGTCGGCTCGGGAACCGGGTCAGGCAAGAACCTGCAGGTCGTCGAACCGGCCAAAACGCACCTTTCAAGACGGCAGCACAGGTTCGAATCCCGTTGGGGTGCTCACAGAAGCTGATTCCGTGTCCGCCATGTCACGGCGGCGCTCGATCGGATCTCGGCGTACGGCCGGAGGTTTCCAGCTCCCGGCTCAGATGATCGTGCCGTAGAACCGGGTCATGTCGTGACCCTGGTCGTAGTGGGAGAACCAGGTGTCGGCCCAGGAAGGGGTGGCCTGGTGCGCGTGGTCGTAGTTGCGCCGGATGGATGCGATGGCCCGCCACACCGTGAGGAGCTGGGTGTGAATGGGGATCATCGGGAGCGGATTGGCACGCAGGCCGAACAAGCGAGCCGTCCTGGACCCGTACTGGTCGACACCGGCCACGCCGGGGACGTGGGTCTCGAACTCTCGCATCAGCAACTCGAAACCTCGGTTCGCGTGTTTCACCACCGACGGGAAGACCCGCACCTTGTAGCTGTTGTCGCCAACGATGTGGTCGTAGACCATCACCGCCGAACTGCGGTGCTCGATCTCCTCGCAGAAATGCCAGAGGAAGAGTGATGCGACGCGGGCGTCGCCATCTCGAAACAGCCTGACGCGATTGTCGATGATCGTGCGGAACAGTGGCGTGAAGGTCCCTTCCAGTCCAGCCGCGTAGGCCAAGTGGTAACGCAGGTCGTGCCGGTCGTAGAGGTCGTCGAAGTGACCGACGGCCACATCCATGGCGGCGTCGAGTCCCGGGTAGCGATTGACGAGTGCCTTCACGTGGCGGCGATGCGCCTTGGAGTGGACGGCCTCCTGCTGCACGAAGAGCCGGGCTTCCTCTCGTACCTCCGGGTCGGTGATTTCCCCGTCGGCATCCTTCATGACTCGCACGAGGTAACGCTCGAGCCCGATGACGAAGAACGAGCCGCAGTTCGTCAGCACCGAGAAGGCCGGATTCCCCGGGTTCCACACGAACTCCACCCCTTCGAAGGTGAAAGGGATCTGGCGTACCTGCAAATCGCTCATGGCCACTCCGCTCGGATTGTCGAATACGTCACCTCGACCATAAAATGTGAGCTATCGCTCATGTCAAGAGCGTGCCCGGAGCCGCTTGAACCATGCCCAAACCCTCCATCCGAAAGCCACCCCGACCTGCACGGACGCGCCGGCGTGCTCCATCCCAGGAGCGCTCCATCGAACTGGTGCGCACCCTGCTCGACGCGACTGCTCAGGTTCTGACCGAAGTGGGCATCGAGAAGCTGAGCACCAACAAGGTGGCCAAGCGGGCCGGCGTCGCCGTCGGATCGATATACCAGTACTTCCCGAACAAGGAGGCGCTCATGGACGCCCTCGTCGAGGACCGGATGCAGCGACTCGGATCCCTGGTCGCAGACCGAATGGCGGCTCTCGAATCGAACAGCTTTCCTGCAGCGACAGAGGCGATCCTGCGAGCCGTCATCGACTTCCTGGCCGGCGAATCCGGGCTGGTGCCGGTCCTCATGAGCCGGGCTCTGTACGCCTCCGAGGAGACAGTCGCAGGGCATCTTCGTGTCGAGGCAGAGGCCGCCGCCCGCTCCTTCCTCGAACATATGGAAGACCGCACCGTCCTCGACATCGACCTCGCCGTGTTCGTGTCGACCAACATCGCTGGACTCTTCGGCGCCCTACTGGCCCACCCGTCCATCGACGACGACCGGCGAGACCGAGTCATCACAGAGATCGTCCGCATGCTGTCCAACTGGATGGCCACATCCCGATGACCCCACCCGCGGAATGAAGGCGATCCACGCCCCGTGGACCGGCGTGGACCCGCCAGAGCGACAGAAGGAGCGGAAGCGGTGACTCGCCCAGCGAGACCAGAACGTGTCCCGAGGAGCGGTCACGTAGCGCCCAGCCCGGGAGGCTCCGCGTGCTCGCCGACTCCCGCGTGACACCTCCCCCGTTCCGGGCATCTGCGGTTATCCTCCGCCTGTGATTGCCTTCGACAACCGGGTCACCCGGCACCTCGACGTGGAATATCCCATCGTGCAGGCTCCGATGGGGTGGATCGCCCGCTCCCAACTGGCATCGGCGGTGTCGCGAGCCGGCGGACTCGGGATCATCGAGACCTCCTCGGGAGAGTTGGACCAGATCCGGGTCGAGATCGAGCAGATGCGTTCTCTCACCGACCGCCCCTTCGGCGTCAACATCGCTCAGGCGTTCGTGCGCGATCCGAAGATCGTGGACTTCGTCATCGAGCAGGGAGTCAAGTTCGTGACAACCTCTGCCGGCGACCCCAACCGCTACACCTCGGACCTCAAGGCAGCCGGGCTCACGGTGTATCACGTGGTGCCCACCCTCGCCGCCGCCCTAAAGGCGGTTGAGGCCGGCGTGGACGGGCTGGTGGTCGAGGGCGGTGAGGGCGGCGGATTCAAGAACCCGAGGGACGTGGCGACGATGGTCCTGCTGCCCCTGGTCCGCTCCCGGGTCGATGTTCCGATCATCGCCGCTGGCGGCATTGTGGATGGCAGGAGCATGGCCGCCGCCTTCGCCCTCGGCGCCGAGGGGGTCCAGATGGGGACCCGCATGCTCACTGCGGCGGAGTCCCCCGTTCACCCCAACTGGAAGGAGGCGGTGGTCGGCGCAGCCGAGACGGACACCGTGTTTCTCAACCGGCATTCCAGACCCGGATTGCGGGCGCTGCGGACGGAGCTCTCCAGCCGCCTCGAGCGGGAGGACCACGTCGGGATGGAGCACTTGGCCCGTCACCACGACCTGTACTTCGGTGGGGACATGGAGGCCGCCCTGGCCCTGGGAGGTCAGGTGATGGGACGGATCGACGAGATCCGGACGGTGGGCGAGATCATCTCCAGCGCAGTGGACGAGTTCGCCTCCGTCATCGACAGCTTGTCGGCGACCTATGGGCACCGACCAGGATCGACGACCAGACCCTGAAGCCCGGCATGGACGCTACGGCAGGCACCCGGGTGTGGGGTCCGGTCCTTCTCGGCTGACCCGCCGTGCACCTGACAGCCTTCGCCGTAGGTACCGGCGTTCACCCGCCGCTGGCCACCACCAGGCAACAAGGTAATCCGATAGGGGGCGACTCATCCTCCCCCAGCCGGGGCGAGGGCGACCGAGAAGGAGCTGCCAGCCGGCCTGGAGACCTGGGCAGCGGTGATGTACGTCCTCAGCCACGAGGTGTTCACGCCGCGCTCCCCGAGACCCGACCGCGTCGCTGTTGTACTGTCAGAGCCGGTGGCGGCCTGCGAGACGCCGAGCAGATGGGGGAAGCTAGCCATGCTCATCAACATCGGAACCGGAACCAGCCTCGACGTCGCGGAGTTCGGCGACGCCGACGGGCCCCCTCTGGTGATGATCTGCGGGACCACGCAGTCCTACGCCCTGTGGGGGGATCTGGCCAAGGCCTTCAGCGGCCACCGGGTCATCTGCTACGACCATCGCGGCATGGGGGCCTCAGAGCGGGGCGGCGGAACCATCTCCATGGCCAGCCTGGCCGACGATCTGGATGCCCTCCTCGACGTCCTCGGCGTGGCCCGGGCGCACGTCCTCGGCTGGTCCCTCGGCTCGGCGGTAGGCCAGGAGCTCGCGATCTCCCACCCCGATCGGGTGGCGTCTCTGATCCTTTGGGGCACCTGGCCCAAGGTCGACGGTTTCCAGACATCCCTCCTGGCTGCGCTGCGCTACCCGTGGACCACGGGTGACATCCCGGCCGCGCTGGCCGCCCTGGGAGTGGCTTTCTCACCCGAGTTGCTCGACTCCCCGGACTTTGCGTCGCTCATGGAAGCCGCCCTTCCCACCTTCCCCCAGACCGACATCCAGATCGCCACAACCCTCGAGCAGTGGGAGGCGGATCTGCTCCATGACACCACCGACCGGCTCGGAGGGATCACCGCCCCCACCCTGGTAGTCGCCGGGGCCCAGGATCTGCTCACCCCACCCTGGCAGTGCAAGAAGGTCGCCGACGCCATACCCGGCGCCCGCTACGAGCTGTTCGAGGGTCCCGGATCCAGCCACGCGCTGGGTATCGAGCGGGCCGGGGAGTTCGTGCCCCTGGTCCTCGGTTTCCTGGCGGACCACCCGCTCGGCTGAGCGACTCCGGACCTGCGGCCGGGTCCGGAGAACCGGGAGCTACAGGCGGAGGGTCATCCGGGTCTCGTCCCGGCAGGGATCGGACGGCAGCGGCTGGTGGTCGCCGGTTTCTGCGAACCCCATGGACCGGTACAGGACCTCGGCCGCGGTGTTGCCCCGGGTCACCCACAACTGCACCTCTGTCGCTCCGGTCGCTGCGGCCCACTCCAGCACGGCAGTGACCAGTCGTCGGCCGACCCCGGCGCGGCGGACCGAGGGATCGGTCCACATCGACACCAATTCCACCACCTCCGGGGCCGGTCCGGGCCTGTAGCCGCCGGCCAACCCCACGACGTCCTCGTCGGCCACGGCCAGGAACATGGCCCGCTCCGATCCGATCGACGCGCCACGAGCACGTCCGGCCCAGTCCTCGGTGGTCAGCAGCATCTCTCCGGCATAGGTGGATCCGAAGGCCGACGGGGAGTCAGCCAGCGCGGCCAGGCGGACCCCTCTGAGGGTCTCCGCTTCATCCGGCCGGACGCGACGCACGACGATCATGGCCGATCGTCGCCGTTGGCCGTGAATCCCGCAACAACTTTTGCGGCGCCGCGGGCCACCGCCGGCGGGCCAAGGAGCCGTTGTCCCCTGGCCCCTCCCCGGGCGGCGGATCACGCTGGGGGACGACCCGCTTCGCCGTTGCCCGAGAGACCATGACCACAACCACTGCTCCCCCTGGTAGCTCCGGGCCCGCTGGGACCGGCCCCGACCGCAGACTCCTCGGGCTCCGCCGCTACAACCTGACCGCGGCCACCCTCCATGCCGCCCAGGCGGTGGCGGTCACGGTGCTGGCCAACCAGTTCGCCCTCCCGGTGCGCGCCACCTACATGACCGGCCCCCCGGGACCCGGTGTGGGCACACAGACCGTCACGCTGTTCAACGTCCGCTTCGCCTGGGCCATAGCGGCCTTCTTCGGCCTCTCGGCCCTGGCTCACCTGTTCGCAGCAGGACCCGGATGGACCCTCTACAAACGCCAGATCGCCGCCGGCCGCAACCCCTACCGCTGGATCGAATACTCCCTGAGCGCCTCGATCATGATCGTCCTCATCGCCATGCTCGTCGGCATAGACGACATCGCGGCGCTGATCGCCCTGGCCGGGGTGAACGCGTCCATGATCGGCTTCGGCTGGATGCAGGAACGCTACGAATCCCCCGGATCCGGCATGCAGCCGTTCTGGATCGGCAGTCTGGCCGGAGCGGTGCCGTGGGTCGCCATCGGCATCTACCTCATCGGTCCGGGCGCCGACCTCCACCCGCCTGGCTTCGTGTACGCCATCTTCTTCAGCATCTTCGTCCTCTTCAACTGCTTCGCCCTGAACCAATGGCTGCAGTACCGCCAGGTCGGCAAATGGCGGGATTACCTCGTAGGCGAACGGGCCTACGTGACCCTGTCGCTGATCGCCAAGAGCCTTCTCGCCTGGCAGATCTTCGCCTCCACGCTGGCCTCCTCCAGATAGCCGAGATTCGACCCTGGTCGCTCAGGATGGTGCGGGAAACGAGCCATGGGCGTCCGCCCGACCCGGGCGGCCCGCGACACGGGCTACGAGGGCGCCGCCGAGCAGGACCAGCACGCCGTAGATGCCGAGGGGACCGACTGCTCCGGGGCCGAATGCGCTGGCTGCGATCCCCGCAGCCACCGCGAAGTCGCGCATGGCGACCGGGAGAAGCACCGCCGGTCGCGCCGGGCGGTCCAGTCCCCGGGCGAGGAACCAGCCCAGCGCCCCGGAGCCGGCCAGGAAGCCGACCAGCGCCGCGACCACCGTCAGGTAGCTGGCCCGCAGCTGCACCTCACCCGCGATCTCCCACAGGAGCACTAGCAGCGCAGCCGCGGCGACCATGCGCCCGGCATCGAGCACCGCGGCCAGATCTCCGAGCGCCCGGCGCAGCAGAACGCCGCCCGCCAGGGGGATGCCGACCACCAGCGCCAGCGTGACCACCACTCCACCGTCGTGCACGCCGGGTGCACCGGACAGCAGGGACAGGACCGGGCCGCTCGCCACCACCGCGACCATGCTCGACGCCACGAGCAGGGCGGCCGAGATCGCCACCTCACCACCGGCCATCGCCGCCAATCCGAGCGACGCCACCTCGCTGGGCGCCACCCCGACGGCCAGGATCCCGCCCCGGGCCGGCTCGGACACCACCTGACTGAGCGCCCAGGCCAGGGCCGGCAGCACAGCCGAGCTCACGGCCAGCGCCGCTAGGACCCGGCGCCCGCGCCGGCGGGCCGCCGCCAGACTGGCGGTCTCCACTGTCAGGCCGGCGGTGAAGACCAGCACGGCCAGCGTGGGGTTCACCGCTCCGGCGCTGGCCGCCGCCCGGGACGGGCCCGGGACCACGATCCCGACGGCGCCGACCACCACGACGAGCGGCACGACAAGCGACTCCACCTTCCCGGCCAGAGCGGCGACGAGGGTGGGCAGCGGGGACCGACCGGTCCTGCTGTCGCGCGAGGGCGACTCCCCGGGCACGGTGGCGGTCAGCGCCGGTCGGCTCGCAGGGAGCTCACGGCTGCCAGTGCCGGCGTCGGAGCAGGCGCAGCCCGTTGAGTCCGACCACCACGGTGGACCCCTCGTGGCCGGCGACGCCGAGGGGGAGCGGGAGGTGACCGGCCAGGTCCACACAGACCAGAGCAGCGATGACCGTGGCGGCGAACGCCAGGTTCACCTTGACCACCCGACGGGCGCGGCGGGAGATGTTGATGGCAGCAGGCAGCGCGGACAGCTCGTCGCGGACCATCACGACGTCGGCGGTCTCGAGGGCCAGGTCGGAGCCGTGGCGTCCCATGGCCACCCCCAGGTGGGCCGCGGCCAGGGCTGGAGCGTCGTTGACCCCGTCACCTACGACGGCCAGGCGGACCCCGTCGCCCTGCAGCTCCTCGACGGTGGCCACTTTGCCTTCGGGCAGCAGGCCGGCCCTGACGTCGCCTATCCCCACCGCAGCGCCAACCGCTGCTGCGGCTCTCGGGTTGTCGCCGGTTATCAGCACCGCCGGGGCCGCGGTCACCTCCGCCAACCTGGCGACCGCGGCCCGGGCGTCGGGCCGCAGCTGGTCGGCCAGGCCCAGCACGCCGACAGGCTGGCCGTCGGCCAGGACCACCACCGCGGTCCGCCCGCCCTCCTCCATCTCGGCGACGGCCCTGCGGGCGCCCGGGACGTCCCGCCCGGCCAGGGAGACCTCCAGGATGTCCGGGCGGCCCACGTGGATGCTCCGGCCTGCGACCATCGCCTGCACCCCACGGCCGGGTGCCGAGCCGAACCCGGCCGCGGCGGGCAGGACCAGGCCACGCTGGTGGGCGGCGCCGACCACGGCCCGGGCCAGGGGATGCTCACTCGGGTTCTCCACCGCGGCCGCCCAGGCCAGCACCGTGTCGGCATCGACGTCCGGGGTGACCGGGCGAACCTCTTCGAGGCGGGGTGCGCCCCGGGTGAGGGTTCCGGTCTTGTCGAAGGCCACGCGGGTGGTCTGGCCCAGCTGCTCCATGACCACCGCGGACTTGACCAGTACCCCGTGACGGCCCGAGTTGGCGATGGCGGCCAGGTAGGGGGGCATGGTGGCCAGCACCACCGCGCACGGTGATGCCACGATCATGAAGGTCATGGCCCGCAAGAGGGTGGGCTGAAGAGCCGAACCCTGGATCAGCGGCACGACCAACAGGCCCAGGGTGACCGTGACCATGGCGATCGAGTACCGCTGCTCGACCCGGTCGACGAAGAGCTGGGTCTGCGCCTTGGTCTCGCTGGCCTGCTCGACCAGGGCCACGATGCGGGCCACCACAGACTCCCCGGCCGGGCGGGTGACCTCGACCACCAGGGCCCCCGACCCGTTGAGGGTGCCGGCGAACACCTCCTCGCCCGGCGTCCTGGCGACCGGCAGCGGCTCACCGGTGATGGAGGCCTGGTCCACGTCGCTCGACCCCGACACCACCCGGCCGTCGGCAGCGATCCGCTCCCCGGGACGCACCAGGATCCGATCGCCGACGACCAGTACGGCGGCATCCACGACCGCTTCGCCGTCCGCCCCGAGGCGGCTGGCCACCTCCGGGGCCAGGCTGAGGAGCGACGTCACAGCGTCGCGGGTGCGACGGGTGGACACCGCCTCCAACGCCCCGGAGGTCGAGAAGATCACGATCAGCAGAGCCCCGTCGAGCGCCTGGCCGATCCCGGCCGCCACCAGAGCGGCGACCACCATCAGAAGGTCCACGTCGAGCGACCTGTCCCGCAGGGCCCTCAACCCGGCCAGGCCCGGCTCCCACCCCCCTGCGGCGTAGCAGCCGGCGAGGAACACGTCCGCCACCCAGCCGCCCCCGCCGGCGCTGGCGGCCAGGCCGATGAGAAACAGCACCAGCGACAGCGCCGCCCACCGCACCTCCGGCTGGTTCGCCGGCGACCACCACCGGCCGCTGCGGGGCGCGGGGCCACCCGGGCGGTCGGCGGGGGCACCGGCCTGCGGTCCGGTCGGGTCCTCGAGCAGTGCGTCCACCGGATGGCCGTGCCCGTCCCGTTCGCAGGTGGGGGTGTGACTCACTCCCCCAACCATACAGTTATTCGCACCATCGTCGGACTATCGTGGAGATGTGCCCGACGCAGCGCCCGCCCCCGAGCCGGCCGGCCCCCCTCCGGATGCACTGCCCAGCGCCGATCAGGTCCGCGCCGCCGTGATGGCATTCTCCATGCTGGCCGAGCCGACCCGGCTGCGGCTCCTGTGGCTGGTCTCGGCCGAGGAGCTCGACGTGTCCACCCTGGCCGCCCGCACCGGGACCACCGTGTCGATCGTCTCTGCCCACCTGGCCAAGCTGCGCCTGGCCGGCCTGGTCGACACCCGCAAGTCCGGCCGCCACGTCCTCTACCGGGCCCACGACACCCACGTCCGCGGGCTCATCGCCGAAGCTCTCTTCCACGCCGACCACCAGGTCTCCGGCCTGGCCGACCATGACTGAGCCGGCCGGCGAGACCCGCCCCCCCCAGCGGATGGAGGGCACCGAGGCCGGAATATTTAGTGGTCCGGCGCGGGTACTGTTGACGCGGCGTTACGTGGAGGTCGTAGAGAAGCCTGCGGCCCGCTCCCTTGAGGCCAGTACGAGGCGGCGTCGCAGCATGGAAGACCGACAGGACGGACCCCCCGAAGCCGGAGCGCCCGGCGATCTCCCGGGTCCGGCCGGCGGCGCCGTGCGCGTCGGGCTCCCGCTCGAGCCGGGAGCCGTCCATCGGGCCCGGGTCGAGGTCGCCGACCTTCTCTCCCGGCTCCCCGGCGTAGGCCGCGACGCCGTGTTCGACGCCCAGTTGGCGGTCGCGGAGCTGGTGGCCAACGCCGTCCGCCACGCCGGTACCACCGTCACCCTGGAGCTCTCCGTTGCTGCCGGCAGCCTCACGGTCGGCGTCTGCGACGGGTCCGCGGTGGTCCCGGTGCCCCGACGGGCGGGAGGCAACGACGAGGACGGCCGGGGCCTGGCCATCGTGTCCGCCGTATCCCAGGAGTGGGGTGTCGAGTCGCTGCCGGCCGGCCACAAGCGGGTCTGGGCCCGGGTCCGCCTCACCAGCGACGACCACTGACGGCGTCGAGCGCGGGCCTCACCCGGGCCGGACATCCGCGGCCTGCTCGATGAGGGCACCGAGGGCGGCGACCAGCGAAAGGTAGCCCTCCTCACCCAGGGTCTGGGCCAGATGCTCCTCGGCGAGGCGGGCCCGGCCGGCGACCTCCTCGGCGACCAGACAGCCCTCGGGGGTGGGGTGGAGCGGCCGCCTCCGGGCGTCGAGGGGGTCGCGTCCCGCCCGGCACAGTCCCGCCGCCAGGAGGGTTTCGATTATCCGCTGGGCGTTCATCGGATCGGTGCCGATGCGGCGGGCGACCCCCCGGACGCCCTGACCCGGTTCGGCGACGACCGCCCGGAGCACCGCCGCCTGCGGGGCGCTGACGCCGAGATCGGCGAGCTGGGCTTCCCACTGCCGACGGTGGGCCCGGTGCGCCGCCCCGAGAAGGAACCCGACGCCGCCCAGACCCAGCTCGTCACCGCCGGGACCGGGCTCCCCCTGGCCGGAGAAGGAGCTCACCGCTGCTTGCCCGGGCGCACGCGATGCCTGACCGCCCAGGCCAGCACCACCGTGTCACCGGCGGGCCCCTGATCGGCCGGGCCCTGGTCCCCCGGTCGGTTGCGGGTTTCGAGCAGCTCGACGCCCAGGTTGTCGGGCAGTGCCGTCCGGAGCCGCTCGTCGGTGAGCAGACGGTCGGGGTCGGGCGGGCCGTGCCGGCCCAGGTTGTCCATGTGGTGGCCGACGACGTACAGATGGCCGCCGGGGCGCAGGGCCCGGGCGGCACCGGCCAGGACCGCCGCCAGGGCCTCGGGGCCGGGATGCAGGTTGGCGACGATGACCAGGTCGAAGCAGGCCTCGGGCGGCTGCCACCCCAGCAGGTCTGCATGAACCGTGGTGATGGTGACCCCGAGAGCGCCAGCTGCGGTGATGGCCTGGTCCAGGCCCACTCCGGATGCGTCCACCAGGGTCATGGCCCAACCACCGGCGGCCAGCCACAGGCTGTTGCGTCCGGGCCCCGAACCCAGGTCGAGTCCCCGGCCGGGCGGCAGACGTCCGGCCAGCTCCACCAGATAGGGGTCCGGGTCGGTAGGCCAGCCCTGCTCGGCGAAGCGCCGATCCCACATCTCCCCGGGTCCAGTGGTCATGGCCTCGCCCGGGCGGTCGGCGTGGAATGGTGCGGTCATCACGGAGCCTCCATGGTCGGGGATCTTCCGAAAGAACGTAGACCTGTCTACGGGTTATTTCCGGCCCCGGCGGATCAGGCGGGCATGAGCGACGTGCGTAGCCTGGCGAGCGTCCTGGCCAGGAGGCGCGATACCTGCATCTGGCTGACGCCTATCTCCTCCGCCACCTGCTTCTGCGTCGATCCCTCGAAGTACAGCCGCTTGATGATCAGCTGCTCCGTAGCTCCGAGGTGGGGGATGGCCTCCTGCAGGAGCCACCTGTCGAGCGACCGGTCGTAGCGGTGGTCGTCGACCGGCACGTGGGTCACCGCTTCGTCTACGTCGTCCCGGCCGGGGGTGTCGAGAGACGCCACCCAGCAGCTGTCCGCAGCGTCCATGGCCTCCAGGACCATCTCGTCGGTGACGCCCAGGTGCTCGGCGATCTGGGGAATGGTGGGGGAGGATCCGTGCCTCTGGGCCAGCTCGTCCCGGGCGGCCCTGATCTCGAGGTTCCTCTCCTGCAGGGACCGCGGTAGTCGCACCATCGCGGTCCGGTCCCGGAAATGGCGCTTGAGCTCCCCCACGATGGAGGTGGTGGCGAAGCTGCTGAAACCCCCCGCTTCCGGGCTGTAGCGACCGGCCGCCTTCATGAGGGCCAGCATGGCAACCTGCTCGAGATCCTCCGGGCGCTCCCCGCGATGGGAGAAGCGCCGGGCCAGGGACCGGGCCAGGTTCATGTACGAGTGCACGAGCCGGGATTCCTCATCGTGGCGGGCCAGGGTGCGACCCAACTGGGCAGGCCGGACGGCACCGGCGTCGGACCGCTCGGGTCCGGAGACCTTACGGAACAGGTGGCCGGCGGCGTCGACGGCCTCGAAGCGGGGCGGCAGCGGGGAACCCGTCCCGCCAGGGTCCCCGATCAGGAGCAGTCCGTCTCTGCAGAGACGCGGCAGGGCCGAACTGGTGCGGCCGCTGGTGACCGACGGTCGGTCCGGTACCACCACCACGTCCACCGGACTCGATACCGGAGGCGGGGACAACACGACCATCCCCATCGCCCTCCCGTCGGGCGCCCACCGACCGGGTCCGGAGGCGGAGGGCGTGAGCCAGGGCCCTCTGGGGACCCCGCGGATCTCGGCCGGCCGCCACTGGACCGGCTCGCACCCGGGATCGGGCCCCGAATGGAAGATGATGACGTCGCCGAGACGGCGGTCCAGCCGGCAGTGGAGCCACAGGAGGGCCACGGCCAGGGCGTCGTCGATGCAGCCGTGGTTCCACACGACGAGTCGCTCGGCCGGCCCCAGGAGGACCAGCGCCGGAGCCAGCACGGCCTCCAACATCGGCCACTGCCTCAACAACGACATCACCGCCGCGAACCTCCGTGCTCCACCTCGATCATGTGCTTACCTGCCGCTAACGTTCCCGCTGCGCCTCGTCGCGAAACGCCGGATCCCCGACGCCGGGACGTGGGACGGGCGCGGTCAGGAGTGGGTGCGCTCCGCCAGCAGAGCCGCCCGGCGGACCTTGCCGGCATCGTCGCGAAGCGGTCGGTCGGTGAACTCGAGCGAACGGGGGACCTTGTAACGGGCCAGCCGCTCCCCCATGAAGGCCAGCAGATCGGTGACGGTGACCGCCGCCGGGTCGGCCTCCACGATGGCGTGGACCGACCGGCCCAGGTCGTCATGGGGCAGGCCGATGACCGCGCACGACCGGACCGCCGGGTGCTCCTGCAGGACCGCTTCCACCTCGGCCGGGTAGACGTTGGCCCCGCCGGTGAGGATCATGTCCTGCATGCGGTCCCCGAGGTAGAGGTAGCCGTCCCGGTCGAGCCAGCCCATGTCGCCGAGCGACTCCCAGCCGCCTTCGCGGGTACGGGCGGTGGCGCCCACGTAACGGTAGGTGGGGCGATCCCGCAGGCTGCGCATCCAGACCTCCCCTTTCTCCCCCGGGGGCAGCTCGCGACCGTCGGGGTCCGCGACCATCACGGTGCCCGGCGCCGGTCGGCCGACCGAGCCGCGATGGGCCAGCCATTCGGTCCCGGTGATGATGGTGGCGGTTTGGGCCTCGGTGCCGGCGTACAGCTCGAGGATCCGCTCCGGGCCCAGCCAGTCGATCCAGTTCTGCTTCAACCACTCCGGGCACGGCTCGGCCAGGTGCCACACCGCCCGCAGCGAGGACACGTCGTAGGACGCCCGGACCTCCTCGGGCAGGCGCCAGATCCGCTTCATCATGGTCGGCACCAGGTAGATCACGTCGGCCCGGTACCGGTCCACCGCGGCCAGGGTCGCCTCTGCGTCGAAGCGGGGCAGGACCACCACGTGACTGCCCGCCAGCCACGCCGAGCAGGACCAGACGATCGGTCCGTTGTGGTACAGCGGACCGGGCATGACCATGCAGCCGTCGGGGCTGGCGAAGACGGGCGGGGCACCATCGTCGTAGCTGGCCGGGTCACCCGAGACGATCAGCTTGGGTCGGCCGGTCGACCCGCCCGAGGTCGGAGCCTTCCACGCCGGGGAGGTGACGTCGGGGAGCGGGTCGGAAGAGAACTCCGGCCCGGGCCGGTAACCGGCCGGCAGCACCCGGCGGCCGGGGGCCATTCCGGGGTCGACGCCGATCACCACCTTCGGGTCGGCCAGCTCCAGGATGGCCTGCAACTCCCGCTCCGGGAGGCGGGACGACACCGGCTGGGGAGTGGCCCCGATCTTCCAGCAGGCGGCCACCGCGACGAACCACCCGGTCGAGTTGGGAAGGGCGATGGTCACCATGTCGCCCACCCCGACCCCGCCTGCAGCGAGGTCGCGGGCCAGGCGGTTGGCCTCGGATTCCAGCCCGGCCCGTGTGAGGCTGTCGTCCCCGCAGGTGATGGCCGGCCGGTCGGGGCCCGCCCCGGCCAGGTCGCTCAGCCGCCTCGAGTAGGAGATCATCGCCATGGCCGGCAGGGTAACCGCCGGCCGGGCCGGCGCAGCCGCCGGCGGCGGAGCACCGGTTGAGCCGCCGCCGGCGGAGGGATAGCGTCATCGGGCTTGACCGAGGGAGATCCGGGGGGCTGCGACAGTGGGGACAGGCGAAGACACGACGGGCTCCCCCCGAGCCGGGTCCCCGGTGATCGACCTCACCGGCCGGGTGGTGGTCGTGACCGGCGGCAACTCCGGCATCGGGCTGGGGATAGCCCGGGGGGTGGCCCGGGCCGGCGGCTCGGTGGCCGTATGGGCCCGCCGTCCCGACCGCAACGACGCCGCGACGGCGGAGCTACGGGACCTCGGAGCCGAGGCCATCGGCCTCCGCTGCGACGTCGCCGACGAGGATTCAGTGGAGCAGTGCATGCGCCAGACTCTGGAGCACTTCGGCCGCCTGGACGGCCTGGTGGCCAACGCCGGCACGTCCTCGCACCGCCCGTTCGTGGACATGTCGCTGGAGGAGTGGCGGGCGGTCATGGCCGTCAACCTGGACGGGGCCTTCCTGTGCCTGCGGTCGGCAGCCTCGCAGCTGGTCCGGCAGGGCCGCGGAGGAGCCCTGGTCGGCGTGTCGTCCACCTCCGCCATCCACGGCGCGCCCGGGGGCGAGCACTACGCCGCCAGCAAGACCGCCATGACGGCTGTGATGCGGGGTCTGGCCGTGGAACTGGCCCGCCACGGCGTCCGGTGCAACACCCTCACGCCCGGCTGGACCGAGACCGAGCTGACCGAGTCCGCCCGCCGGGTGCCCAACTTCGTGGAGGTGACCACCCGGCGCACACCGGTGCGCCGCTGGGCCACCCTGCACGATTTCGAGGCGGTCGGAGCCTTCCTCTGCGACCCGCGCCTCTCTTTCCACACCGGCGACACCGTGGTGGTCGACGGCGGCTACACCGTCTTCTGAGCGGCTCGAGCCCGCCGGTCAGCCCCCGGCCGGGGACGGCGACGACTCGGCAACCGCCCTCATGGCTTCCAGGGTCTGGCGCATACCCCGCTCGTTGGTCCTTCCCCGGGCCCGCCCGAACATGGCCCAGTAGATCCTCGTCGGAAGGTTCGGCGGCAGCTGGAACGATTCCGTGACCGAAGTGCCGCCCTCGGTCCCCGTCATCTCGTAGCGCCAGGTGTTGACGGCCCTGCCGTTGACCATCACGTCGAAGGCGAACTCCCGGCCCGGGTCGCAGGCGGTCACCACGCACAGGGTCCAGTAGACCGGGCCCCGACCGTTGCGTTTGACGTGCCCCCGGAACCTGGCCCCCACGGCCGGCCCGTCGGCCCCGTCCAGCCACTCCGCCTCGAACGTCTCAGGGCTGTACGACCCGATCCTGGTGATGTCGCTCACCAGGGACCAGACCGTTTCGACGTCAGCGGCCATGTCAACTGTCACCGATCCGTGCACCGGCCCAACCTAGACCAGGCCGGGCCGCTGGGACTGGGCCGTCCGCTCAGCGCGCCGTGGTTCGGATCTCCTTCAGGGCGGGAGCCATATCCCTCCAGGCCTGGACCGGCATGTCGCGGGGACCATCGGTGAGGGCCTGGATGCTCACATGGTCGGCACCGGCGTCGAAGTGGGCCTGCACCCTCGAGACCACGGCGTCCATGTCCCCCCACGCCACGATGGAGTCCACCAGCCGGTCACTGCCACCGTCGGCGAAGTCGTCCTCGTCGAAGCCCAGACGGCGCAGGTTGTTCTGGTAGTTGGGCAGACGTACGTAGACGGCGGTGTGCCTGCGGCCGATGTCCCGGGCCCGTTGGGGGTCCGTCTCCAGCAGCACAGCCTGCTCGGGGCAGAGCAGGGGGCCCGCTCCGAGGGCCTGGCGGGCCCGGGCGGTGTGCTCGGGCGGGACCAGGTAGTTGTGGGCCCCGTCGGTACGCTCCGCGGCCAGCTCCAGCATCCTGGGCCCGAGGGCGGCCAGCACCCTCCTCACGGGAGTGGTCGGGCGCGCCGCTGTGTAGGGGGAGGCGTCCATGGCGTCGAGGTAGGAGCGCATGGCGGCCAGGGGCTTCTGGTAGGTATGCCCCCGCAGGCCCTCGACCAGGGTGTGGTGGCTGACCCCGAGGCCGAGGACGACCCGCTCGGGGAACGCCTCGGTCAGCGCCTTCACCCCACCCGTCATGGTCACGGCGTCACGGGCCCAGATGCTGGCTATACCGGTGGCGAGGGTCATACGCCGGGTGGCGGCCAGCAGCATCCCCATGTGCAGGATGACGTCCCGGCCGGCGACCTCGGGCAGCCACACGGCCCCGTAGCCGAGATCCTCGAGTTCGGCGGCCAGTTCCTGTGACTGCGAGAGCGGCACGAAGTCGAGGGTCCCGGTCCATACACCTATGGGAGGCAGGCGGAAGTCGTCCATGAACTCAACGTAGGTCGCCAGGCTGGCCGCCGGCCGATCGGCGGCCGGTCCGGCGGTCCGTTCGGGAGGCCTCGGGAATTGACCACAGGGCGTGGATGACCCTCGGGTCACCCCTTTCGGATATGGCTGATTGGTCCGATCCTGGAGGGAAGCGGTCAACCTCCGGGCGATCCGGTCGATACCCCGACTGGTATGGCTGGTCGCGGCTCGCAACTGTCGGCGGAGGCGTTCACCGACGTGCTGGCCGCGGCGCAGGTCGGTGCGGGCTGGGCCCTGGAGTCCCTGTACCGGTCTATGGCACCCGCTGTGGTCGGCTACCTCCGGCTCCAGGGGGTTGAGGACCCCGAGGACCTCTCGAGTGAGGTGTTCCTCGGGGCGTTCCGCAACCTGGGAGGCTTCACCGGTGACGCCGGTGGCTTCAGGTCATGGGTGTTCGCCATCGCCCACCGCCGGGTGCTCGACGACCGCCGGCGCCGGTCCCGGAGGCCGGCGCCGGAGGGATTCGAGGCGGTGGCCGACCGTCCGGGAGGCGCCGATGCCGAGGGCGAGGTGATGGACCGTCTGGGGACCGAAGCGGTCCTGGACCTGTGCGGGCGGCTCTCCCCCGACCAGCGCGACGTGGTGCTGCTGCGGCTGGTGGCGGACCTGGGCCTGGAGGAGACGGCGGAGGCGCTCGGTAAGTCCACCGGCGCGGTCAAGGCGCTGCAGCACCGGGCCATGGCATTTCTCAGAAAGGAATTGCAGAACGAGAACTTCGAGGAGGGCGTATCCCGGTGAGAGGTGACGACGATTACCCCTACGAGATGCGCAAGCCCCGACCGCTGAGCGACAGGAGCGTCGAGGACCTCTTCTCCGGGAATCCGGTTCCCGGCGAAGAGGACCTGGCGGCCTTCGCCCATTCGGTCCGGGCGTGGGCCCAGGGTCCGGTCCCCACCCCCACGGGGGAACTGGCCCGGATCCTGGCCGACGGTCTCACCATCGACAAGGGCGACCTGCCGGCGACGGCAGCAAGCAAAGCCACCGGGCCTCGAGCCGAGGCGTCCGGGCTACCGAAATGGAGAAGACCTCTAGTGGCCACATCCTCGTTCCTGACCGCCATGTTCACCAAGGTCGGCATGGCCAGCGCCGCAGCCAAGGCCGGCCTGGCCGCCGCCGTGGCCGCCGGGGCGGTTACCGCCGGCGCCGCCGCCGGGGCCCTCCCGGCGCCGGTCCAGAATGCCGTGTCGCACGCCGTGGGGGCCGTCCTCCCGGTGCAGCTGCCGACCGACGGCACCACCGTCCAGACCCCCGCCCGGCCCTCCGGCAGCACCCCGACCGTTCCGGCACCGGGCGGCCAGACCACCAGCCACCCGAGCGGCCCGCCGGCCAACCCCGGCTCCCAGTCCAGCACCGGCCTCGACACCGCCAACTCCACCCCGGCCGCCGGACACGCCCCCGTGTCGGTCCCCACCCCCGCCAACCCCGGCAGCCAGGCCACCAACCACCCGAGCGGGCCGCCGGCCGGGACCAGCTCCCAGAGCACCGCCGGCAGCGGCGCGACGACCGGGTCGGGTAGCGCCCCCACCGTGGACATCCCCGTCTCGATCCCCGTCTCCGGGTCGGCCCCGACCGGTGGCATCTCGGTCGGCTCGACAGCCGGCAGCTCGACAGCCGGCAGCTCGACAGCCGGCAGCTCGACAGCCGCCACCGGCGGTGCTCCGGTCGCCCACCCCGGCCGGTAGCCCCGACCCGGAGCACATCGCTCCGCCAACCTCCTCCGCTCGCATGACCGCCGGACCGGGAACTCCCGGGGCCGCCGGATCGCCACGGAGGGACTTTCGGCCCTAGCTGGACCCCGGGAGCCGGCCGGTACGGTGCTGGCCGGCTCCCGGCGCGTCCCCAGACGGCCGGACGGCGGAGCCTGAACAGCGGGGCCTGCCCCGGTCGTCTGCGACCGGGGCAGCCGGCAGAGAGCTGGGAGAAGCCAGGCGTGCGGACAACTCAACCGATGGGGCACCGCGGTGCCGCCATCCTCACAGCGGCAGCGCTCACCTCGGCGGCCGTCGCGCTCATCGCTCAACCGGCCACCGGGGCCAGCGCCGCCAACAGTGTCGTGGCAGTGGCCTCCGATCCCTCCGGTGGGGGCTGGACGGTGACCGCCGGGGGCGCGGTCACGGCCTTCGGGGGCGCCCCGACCTTCGGCGATCCCTCCGGTGACGCCCTGGCCAGACCGGTGGTGGGCATGGCCGCCACCCCCGACGGCCACGGCTACTGGCTCGTCGCATCAGACGGAGGCATCTTCTCCTACGGAGACGCCAACTTCTAC
>JAKAXN010000046.1 GCA_021816565.1 Actinomycetes bacterium | reverse complement strand
CAGTGGCCGGCTGTGGGTGGCCCGCGTCGGTCACGTCGCCGGGCACGACCACCGCCCCGGTGGCCCGCGCCGCGGCCTCCAGCGCTTCCCTCTGCCTTCCGTCGATGACCACCACCCAGCCCTCGGAGCTCAACCGGGCGGCCACCGCCCGGCCGTAGCCGCGGGAGCCACCGGTGACGATGGCCGTCCTCTGCTCTGTCACTTGGTTTGCCATGACAAGCACCGTAGAACTTGAAGTTGAGTTCAAGTCAAGGGATCCGCTGTAGGGTTTTGACGTGCTGACAATCGGAGAGGTGGCCGACCGGGCCAACGTGGCGGCCTCCACCCTCAGGTACTACGAGCGGGAGGGGCTCATCGCCTCCACCCGTACCGACGGAGGTCAGCGCCGGTACCACCGGGACGTCCTGCGCCGCATCGCCTTCATCCGAGCCGCCCAGCGCGTCGGGCTGAGCCTGGACGACATCACGCAGGCGCTCTCGACGCTGCCCGAGGGGCGGACGCCGACGGCCGCCGACTGGAAGCGCCTGTCGCGTTCGTGGCGGCCGCTGATCGACCGGCGCATCGCCGAACTGCAGCGCGTGCGCGACCGGCTCGACACATGCATCGGCTGCGGGTGCCTGTCGCTGCGGGTCTGCAAGCTGCTCAACCCCCACGACGTGGCGGCCGCCGACGGACCCGGCGCCCGGTGGCTGCTCGACGAGGACGACCACCCCTCCCACCACCGGTAGCGGCCGGAAGGGCGCGGACCGGCACGGCCCCGGACCCCGGCAACGGGTCCACCGGCGGCCGGATCGGCTCACGGAGAGTCTGGAAGCAGCGCTTCGTGATGGTCGGGCCCGATGACAACCCCGACGGCCGCGGGCGGGGCTCTCCTGCCGGAGCGACGCGCAATGGGCAGGGCGTCAGGGGTTGACCGCCGGGGCGGTCGTGGGACCGCCCGGCCCACTCGGGGGGCCCGGGACCGCCGCGCCCGGCAGCAGCGCCACCTGATCCCGGAGCGCGCCGAGAAGCATCGAGTCGATCTCGCCCTCCGGCCCGGGCCTACTGACCCAGCTGACCCTCCGCCACTCCTCGGGCACGCCCTGGAGGCGGACCAGGCGCGCTCCCTCGGGGACCACCCCGCCCATGGCTGCCGGCACCGTGGTGATCCCGGCCCCGGCGGCCACGAGCTGCAGCTTGGCCAGCCAGTCACGGCTCAGGTGAGCCACCTGCGGCCGCCCGGGGATCCCCGGCCAGACGCCGAGAACCGGTTCGCCGCCTGTGGCGGAGCTGGAGATCCACGCCTCCCCCGCCAGCTCCCCGACCTCGACCTCGGAACGCCCGGAGAAGCGGCCGGTGGACGGCACCGCGACCGACAGGAGCGTGTCGAGCAGCGGCTCGACCCGAAGGGGAGGGCTGTCACCGTCCGGGGCCCGGTGCGGTGGGCGCGACGTGAGCAGGGCCGCGTCGAGCGTGCCGGCCCGCAGGGCCCGCAGCAGCGATCCCGACGTTCCGTCCCGGGTCCTCACTGACGCTTGCGGAGCTCGCCGCTGCATCCTGGCCAGCGCCCCGGGCAGCAGCGACGCCGCCGCCACCGGGGTGATCCCGAGCCGGAAGGGGGCCGGGCGACGGCCCTGTCCCGACAGCTCGGCCCGGGCTGCGTCGACGGCGTCGAGCGCCACCGCCGCATGGCGCAGCAGGGCCCGGCCCGCCGGGGTCAGCTGCGCCCCGCCGCGGTGCCGCTCGAAGAGCCGCTGACCTACCGCCTGTTCGAGGGCGGCCACCTGCCGGGACACTGCGGACTGGGTGTAGCCCAGGGAGTGAGCGGCGGCGGTGAAGCTGCCCGTCTCGGCTACCTCACGGAGGACCCGCAGCCCGACCAGTGCCACATCCATGCGAATTCAGCATATGAAGGTTGCTGGCTTTTCGTTTTACGGATGGATCTGCCGGTCGTACCGTGACCGTCATGGGTACGGCAGAGGCCGGTACGCAGGATCGTCTGGGGGGCCGGCTGCCCCTTTTGACCGACGGGGACCTCGACGACGAGCAGCGTCGCCTGCGCCGGCGTATCAGCGACTCCCGCGGGGTGGCCTCCGGGCGGTCGGGGTACCTGGCCGCCCTTTCCGACGGTCGCCTGATCGGTCCGTTCAACGCCCTGATGCACTCCCCGGCGGTAGCCACCGGCATGCTGTCGTGGGCTCAGGCCCTCGGCGGAGCATTGGATGCCGGAGGCGTGGAGGGGGTCGTGCGCGAAACGGTCATCCTGACCGTGGCCGCCAGCCGCAGGGCGACCTATGCCGTGTACGCCCACAGCCGTGCGGCCCGCGGCGCCGGCCTCAGCACGGAGGCCGTGAGCGCCCTGATCGCCCGGCGGACACCCGCCGATCTGCCACCGGCGGCGGCGGTCGCCCACCGGCTGGCCCGGGCCCTGGCCGAGGGTGTCGCCGTCGATGAGGCCACCTACGCCGAGGCTGTGGCCACGTTCGGCGTACCGCAGCTCGTCAACCTGGTCAGCCTGGTGGGCCAGTACCTCACGACCTGTGCGGTGCTGGCGTGCTTCGACGTGCCGGCCCCGGAACACCCGGACCCGGCGACACCCGGTCGGCCCTGACGCCCGCCGCGGAGTCGTGACCGCGGCGGCCCCGTCCAACCCTCCCCCGTCCATACCCGTTCACGCGAAAGGAAGCTCCCGTGCCTCTCATCACCGTCAACCTCCGCAAGGGGACCACCCCCGACCAGCGCCGGGCCATCTCCGACGCCGTCCACGCGGCCATGACCGACGTGCTGAAGGTGCCCGCCGACGACCAGTTCCACGTCTTCAACGAGCTCGACGAGACCACCATGATCTACCAGCCCGTCGCCTTCGGGCGGCCCCGCCGCGAGCGTCTGATGTTCATCCAGCTGTACTTCAACGGGCGGAGCGACGAGGTGAAGGCACAGCTGTTCGCCGCCATCGTCTCCAACCTCACCGAGCGGGCGGGACTCAGCGAGGACGACGTCGCCCTGATGGTCGTCGAGACCGGGCGGGCGAACTGGTGGGCGTCCGGCCGGGTCGTCGACCCTGCCACCGGCTACGACGAGCGCATGACCGACGTGCCGGCGGCCGGCTGATCCCCCACGCCCCCGGCGCTGGGCCCATACCGTCGGCGACCCCACCTGCGGGGCCGTTCCGCCGGGCGGCCCCGGGGGTCAGTACCCGCCGTACGAGCCGGCGGACGACGGGGGCTTCGCCGCGGTGGCGCCGGTGACCGCCGCTCCGGAGCTCGACAGGGCCCACCACGTCCCGCCGAAGCTGCGTATCCCCTCCCCCGCGGTCTGGCCGGCGCTGCTGTCGCCGGAGTAGGTGTAGGCGGGGTGGCCGTCCACGGTGAGCTGCTGGCCACCGTTGAGCGGGGTCTCGCCCAGCCGGGCGGTGACCCCCGGCCCGGCGCTCGCTGCACCGTGGACCATCACCGGCGGCCAGAACTGCAGGCATGTGCCCGAACAGGCCCGGGCGCCGGGGCGGTCCGCGGTCAGCAGGTACATGACACCGCCGGTCGGGGTGGTCAGGACCTGACCGAGGCTGGTCGAGCGGACGTCGACGGAGGTGCCCCCGCCGGAGTTGCCCGCCGGCCGGAGGCTGGTGCCGGTCGCCGGCTGGGGGCTGGTGCCGCTCGCGGCGCCGGCCGTCCGGGCGCCGCTGGACCCGCATCCGGCTCCTATCCCGGCGAGGGCCAGACCTCCGGCAGCGAGCACGACCAGGCGGGACGGTGGACGTCGGATCATGGCGGAGTCCTTTCGATGCGCTGCTCTCACTTGCGGTCTCACGTATGCACCACGGCCGGCGCGCCCGTACGGTTCACCGTGGCGTCGGGAGTGAACCGGCGGCAGGCTGGAGCCGTGAGAGGGGGTGGAGGTGCTGCATTGATCGCCGACGAGCAGATGCTGCGGGCGCTGTGCGCCGAGCACGCCGGGCCCCTGCTCGGCTACGCCACCCGGCTCACCGGCGGCGACAGGGGGAGAGCGGAGGACATCGTGCAGGAGACGCTGCTGCGGGCCTGGCGTCACCCGCAGGCACTGGACCCGGACCGGGGCGGGCTCCGGCCGTGGCTCATGACGGTCGCCCGGCGGATCGCCATCGACCAGCACCGGGCCCGCCAGGCCCGTCCGGCGGAGGTCGAGTTGGACGAACGCGACATCGGCTCGGTCTCGGACCGTCTGGACCAGGCGCTGGCCGGATGGCTCGTGGAAGACGCCCTGAGCACCCTGTCGGCGGAGCACCGCAGCGTGCTGATCGAAACCCACTTCCGGGGCAGATCCGTCGGTGAGACGGCCCGGATACTGGGCATCCCGCCGGGCACCGTCAAGTCCCGCTGCTACTACGCCCTGCGGGCCCTGCGCCTGGCGCTACAGGAGCGGGGGGTGAGCCCGTGACCGCGTGCGCCGATCGCCGCGGGGATCTGGGGGCGCACCTTCTCGGCGTCCTCGAGCCGGCGGAGGTCGCGGGGCTCGAGGCGCACCTGTCCGACTGCGACAGCTGCGCCGCGGAGATGGCGGACCTGGCCGGCCTGGCGGACCTGCTGGCCCTGGCGACCCCGGACCGGGTCGGAGCGGTTCCTGCCGGGCCGGACGCCGGCTTCGCCGACCGGCTGGTCGCGGCCGCGGCCCACCGCCAGCGGCTCCGCCGTCGCCGGTGGCTGGCCGGGGCGGCGGCCGCCGCCATCGTCGTGGGAGCGGCCGCGACAGCCGGCGCCGAACTGGTCGGCTCCCCCGCCGGGACCCCGGCGCACGCGGCGGCGACGGCGGGGGGGGTGTCGGCCCGGGTCACCCTGCAGCCGAGGGCTTCGGGAACGGCCATCACCGTGCAGGTGAGCGGGGTACCGGCCGGGCAGGAATGCGTCCTGCTGGCGGTGGCCCGCGACGGCCGCCGGGAGATCGCCGGGACCTGGCGGGCCAGCTACGCCGGGACGGCCGCGGTGCAGGGGACCACGGCCATCGCCGAAGGCCAGCTCGTGCGGCTGGTGGTGGACACCAGCAACGGACACCAGCTGGTCGCCGTCCCCGTGGGCCGGTGACGCCGCCCGTCCCATTAGTCCCAAAATAAGCGCTCGGCCCTTGCTGGGACTGAATGGGAGCGGTCCGGGTTCGTGAAGGGAGGTTCCTATGAGGGGTGGGGTTGTCTGATCGGGTGATCGCTCGTTCTCGGGGTTGTTTTGGTCTTGTGGGTCCCGGTCAGAAGCCGAAGTCTGGGTGTCGGGGCGCGATGTCACCGTCGCAGTTTCGAGAGATCTGCGGTTGTGGTGGTTCCGCCCGGCGGGGCGCGGGATCAGAGGCTGTCGTCGAGGCGGAACAGCACATCGAGCCAAGGGTTCCAGGCCAGAAGGCGCCACCGGGTCTGGCTGAACCTCCCCCGGTAGGCCGGACACCTCGGACCAGCTCGGCTGGGAGAGGATGTAGGGCATGGGTAAGGGACCGACGACTCGCCGGTACACCGATGAGTTCAAGCGGGATGCGGTGGCTTTGTATCGGAGCTCGGGTCGGCCGATCAAGGAGGTGGCCCGAGAGTTGGGGATCTCGGACACGTCGTTGGGGACCTGGGTTAGAGAAGCTGAGAAGGATGCACCAGTTGCTGAGGTGGAGTCGGCTAGAGAAGAGGCCCGGTTACGCAAGCGGATCCGTGAGCTCGAGGAGGAGATCGAGATCTTGAAACGGTTCACTCGCTACTGGGTGAAAGAGGAAGGCAAGTGAGCGGGGGCGAGACCGCAGGGGAGGGGCAGCGGGTGCGGGAGCTGTCCCGGCGCGTGGCGCAGCTCGAGGCGGAGGCGGAGATCGCTCGGCGTCTGGCCGGCTTCGAGTCTCCGGGGCCGGAGCGGGAGCGGATCTACCGCTTCGTCGAGTCCGAAGCGGCGAACTTCGCGGTGCGGACGCTCTGCAACGTGGCCCGGGTGTCGTCATCGGCGTATTACGCGTGGCGGGCCCGGGGTGAGGGACCGTCCGGCGCGCTGATTGACGAGGCCATTCTGGCCAACCGGATCTTCGACCTGTGGCGTCGTTCCCGCCGCCGCTACGGGGCGCCCAGGATCACTGCGGCGCTGGTCAAGGCGGGTGCGAAGGTCAATGAGAAGCGGGTCGCTCGGCTGATGGCGGAGTTGGGGATCTCCGGGAAGTGCGGGCGACGCAAGCTGCGCACTACCTGGCGGGACAAGAAAGCCACCCCGGCCGGGGACCTGGTGGAGCGGGACTTCACCGCCGAGACCCCCGATGAGCTGTGGGTCGGCGACGTAACGTATATCCCGACGGGTGAGGGCTGGTTGTTCGTGGCCTCGGTGCTTGATGTGTGCACCCGCCGCATCGTGGGCTGGTCCATCGCCGATCACCTCCGCACGGAGCTCTGTGTCGACGCCATGGCCTCAGCGGCGGCCACCCGAGGCAGACGGTCCTTCGCCGGCACCGTGTTCCACAGCGACCACGGATGCCAATACACGAGCGCCGAGTTCAGGGCGTGTTGTGAGCGTATGGGGATCGTCCAGTCGATGGGAACGGTCGGCGATTCTTACGATAACGCCATGGCCGAAAGCCTATGGTCATCACTGAAACGAGAACTCGTAGACGACACCTATTTTGCTACAAAAGAAGAAGCACGTCTAGCGATATTCGAGTGGATGGTGTGGTATAATACCGAGCGACTCCACAGCTCTCTCGACTACATGTCACCCAGAGAGTACGAAGAGTCCTGGCAGCACCAACAAGCAGCGTAGATCGGTGTCCGGTCTACAGGGGGAAGCCCACGATCACCCGATCAGACAACCCCACCCCTCATAGGAACCTCCCTTCACGAACCCGGACCGCTCCCATTCAGTCCCAGCAAGGGCCGAGCGCTTATTTTGGGGCTAGAGCCCGGACCCGTCACCCCGAAGTGACGGACACACTGGTCGCATATGGCGCAGTCACCGCCTCACCGGGCCGGTCGGCGGGGGCGCCGCCGAGATCTCCCGCCAGATCCCGGCCCGGCCAACCTGGATGAGCGCCAGACCGGCCGCCTGGGCGTTTCGTTCGGTGCGCCGGTTCAGGCTCGGACCGAACAGCCTTCGAGTCAACGGGCTGACGATATCGGCCAGCCATCCCCCGACCCGTCCCTGGGGGCGGACATGCTCCAAGAGCAAGACCCGCCCGTCTGGCTTGGTGACCCGGGCGACCTCGGCTAGCCCGGCAACCGGATCGGCCACCGAGCAGAACACGCAAGTGGCGGTGACGGTGTCAAAAGTGGCGTCGGCGAAGGGGAGCTGCTCGACGTCTGTTTGTGCCAACGAGACCGGCCGACCGGACTCCCCAACCCGGCCGGCAGCGCGGGCCAGCATCTGTCGGGACAAGTCGATACCGACAACGGCGGCCGGGTCTGAGTAATAGGCCAGGTTGCGGCCGGTTCCGATACCGACCTCGAGGACCCGCCCGGACGCCCCGGAGATGACCCTTCGTCGGCGCCGGCGTCCGCCGACCCAGTCCATCGGGGTGTCATACAGGTCGTAGATGGCGGCGACCCGGTCGTAGCGGTGGCCGACCCGGCCCCGCTCCTTCGCCGCCAGAGGTAGGTCGGCTCCATCCCGGCTCACGGTTCGCTACCCGCGCTCAGGTGATCGCGGCTCGTGCCGGGACGCCACGACCCAGGGCCGATGGACGATGAGCCGTGACCGTCGCCCGGATCGGGGGAAGGCCGACGTGGGCGTGGGCTGCGCACGACCGGTCACAGGCCACTTCGGGCGACGATGAGTGCGCCGACCATGCCCTTTTGGGCGTGTCCAGGTACCGGGCAAAGGTAGCGGTAGGTGCCCATGGTCGAGGCGGTGAAGCTGAGCGTCCCGGCGTGCATGCCGGCCGCGGTCGGGTTGCCCAAGAACCACAGGGCCGAGCCAGAGAACGCCGGTGAGGAGGTCATCATCGGCATCCACGACGCGGATGCGGTGGAAGAGCCGGCGACCACCAGACCGTGGGCGGTGTCGGGATCGGCATTAACAACCTGAATGGTCAGCTGCGCGCCCTGGGGGACGATGATGGTCGGGTTGACCAGACCGGCGATACGGAACGTCTCGTCGGGACCGCCGGCCGGACTGGCCAGCACCGCGAAGTTCACTGTTTTGGCGGTGAAGGTGATGCGGTCCGATGACCGGTCGACGGTGGCCCCGGCGGGCGCCTGGTTTCCGAGTGCCGTGGCTTGGGAGGGGCTGACCCGGGGGCCGGGGGCGTCGGCGAACAGGGAGCCCATGACCTTTCCGGGATCAGTGTTGGCGCCCATCATGAACCCCGGCAGCGACCCTCCGGTCATCCAGCCCGGCGCGGCGGTACCGCCCATCATCCAGTTGTAGCCGCGGTTGCCCATCATCCAGCCGTAGCCCGAGCCGCCCATCATCGACCCCGAACCGAGGCCGTAGCGGCCCATCATCGACTGGTAGTAGGCGTAGCTGGAGGCGACGGCCGGGTTGGTCGTGCCGGCGGAGGAGCCGCCCGTCGACACGGCCAGCCCGATGCCAATCCCGCCACCGGCAGCCAACACCGCCGCCGCCACAAGGGCGACGACCAGGCGCCGGGGGCGGCGGGGGGTGGGTTGAGACGAACTGGTCTCGGGCGGGTTGACAGTTATGGTCATGGGGGGGATTCCTCCTAGGCGCTGCGGCGGGTTTGTGAGATGTCGGCTACGGGAGCCAACGGCGGTTGCGATGGGGTGGGACGGCGCAGCTCGGCCAGGCGCCACCACCATGAGTAGCGCTGCTCGAGGTAGTAGTCGACGCTGAAGCGGGCCGGGCCGGCGTAGTAGCTCAAGGCGAGCAGGCCGGCGAAGACCACCGCGTAGATGAGGGCGGTGCCGATATCCGCCGACCCTGAGGTGTAGGGGCCGCCGAAGCCCTCGGCGGTGGCCCAGATCAGCAGGCTGAAGCCGATAGACGCCACGTAGGTGAGCTTGCGGGCGAAGCCCAGGATCAGCGCGGCGGCGATCAGGGTCTCTACAGCCGCGACCAGGTAGGCGAAGAACGCCACCCGGGGGTGTTGCAGGTTGATCCAGAAGTTGAACCACGGCCGCAGCCATCCCGGCTGGCCTTGGGCCTGGCCCATGATGGTGTCCATGTAGCCGGATCTGAACCCGGGCAGCCACTTCAGCACGGCGTCGATCCCCCAGATCACCCCAAAGGTCACCCGCAACGCGTCTTTCGGCCACGCCGGCTGGCAACCTCGGGTTGCGGTCGCTTGCTTTTCCATCACGTCACTCCTTTCACGGGGACGGTTCCTGATTCGGCTACGGCCAGCGTGCGCCCGTGATGGGGATGGGGGGTAGAGCCAATCGGCCCGAACTATCCGTGACTAGTGGCCCTACCCCGGAGGGGTATCGAAGCGCACGCTGGGAGATACAGGCCTGGGAAGGTCCCGGGCCCGATAGGAGGTGGTTTCGATGATGTGGTATTGGGGTGGCGGAGGGCACTGGTGGTGGGCGCTGCTGGGTTTCGTGGGCATGGTGGCGTTCTGGGGGCTGATCATCTGGGCCGTGTGGTACTTCGTGACCGGACTGAGCCGCCGGCCCGATACTGGGCCGGGAACGGACGGCGCCAAACGCATCCTCGATGAGCGCCTGGCTCGGGGGGAGATCGACGCCGAGGACTACCGGCGTCTGCTCACCTTGATGAGAGGCGACCACGTCCACGCCGGCAACGGGCAGTCACCCGTCGGCGCCCGAGACCACCCGGGAGACCAGCGGTGACCGCCGTGGCCAGCGGCCAGCACCACGCCGACTGCATCTCCCCGCCGGTCAACTCCCGGGTGGCGCGCCCGGTTCGTGGTTACGCCTCGGGTAAGGAGGATTATTTGGCCCGGCTGCGAAAGATCGAGGGCCAAGTGCGCGGCCTGCAGCACATGATCGAGGCCGACCGGTGGTGTCCTGACGTCGTCACCCAGGTCGCGTCGGCCACCCGGGCTCTACAGGAGGTGGCGGTCGGGCTGCTCAACGACCACTTGCGTCACTGCGTGGCCTCGGCCGCCGGAAGCTCGGCCGAAGACGGCCAGGACCGCCTCGACGAGGTGGCCGCCACTATCCGCCAGGTGGTCCGGCTGTGATGGCCGCCCGGACGGCATCGTCCGGCCCCAACCCGGCCGGCACGGACGGGTCTCGTGGCGACACTGCGAGGACGCCTCTAGCCAGCGCCGCTCTGCCGGTCGCCGAGCCCAGGCCCTGTCCGGTGCTTCAGGCCACCGGGATCGCCAAGTCTTACCGGCGGGGTGTGTGGCCCCGCCGTCACGACTTGCCGGTGTTGCGGGGCGCAGGCTTGCAGCTTTGCGCCGGGGAGATCGTCGGCCTGGTGGGCGAGAACGGCTCGGGCAAGTCCACTCTCATGAAGATCCTGGTGGGCGCCCTGGCTCCCGACGCCGGGATAGTTGAGGTCTCTGGCCGGGTGGGCTACTGCCCCCAGGAGCCGCTGCTGTACGAGCGGCTCACCGCCGACGAGCACCTTCAACTGTTCGGGGTGGCCTACGGCATGGGCCAGGCCGCGGCGGCCGCCGCGGCCGCCGCGCTCTATGACAGCCTCGGTTTCGGCCGCTGGCGGGACAGCCAGGTGGCCGAGCTGTCGGGCGGCACCCGGGCCAAGCTCAATTTGGCCCTGGCCCTTCTGGCCGATCCCGACCTGCTGCTGTTGGACGAACCGTACGCCGGGTTCGACTGGGACACCTACCAGCGGTTCTGGGAGCTCACCGCCGCTCGTCGGGCCGCCGGGCGCAGCGTTTTGGTGGTGAGCCACTTCGTCTCCGACCAGGAGCGCTTCGACCGCGTGGTCGAAATGCACGACGGCAAGGCGATCGCGCCATGACCGCCCTGATGGTCCGCCGGGCGCTGGCCGACTACGCCCGCCGACCCCTGAACCTGGTGCTTTTGGTGGCCGTGCCGGCGGTCATCGTGGTGGCGTTGGCCGGGGACCTGGCCAACATGTCCAAGCTGCTGTCCGCCACCGCCAAGCCCGGCCACCTCGAAGTGGCCACGGCCGGATGGGCGGCCGCCGCAGTGGCCGGCCTGGCCGGGTTCTTCCAGGTGGTCAGCTCCCGCGCCGCCGACCGGCGCCTCGCCTCCATCCCCCGGGCGGCCAGGTCGGTGGTGGCCGGCCGGCTAGTAGCCGGCGTGGGCCTGGCCGCCGCGGCGGCGGCCGCCGCGTCCGTGGCCTTGGCTATCCGGGGTGGCATGGTCGACCCGGCCCGCGCTGTCCCCACCGTGGGGCTGGTGGCGGTGCTGTATGTGGCCATCGGGGCGCTCGTCGCCACGCTCGTCCGCTCCGAGATGAACGGAGCGCTGATAGTCAGCGTGATCTGGATGCTCGACGTGTTCGTCGGCTCCGGGGTAGGGGGAAGCACCGCGGCCTTCACCCGGTTCTTCCCGCTCCACTTCCCGACCATGATCCTCACCGGCCAGGCCGCCCACCACAGCGGACCACTCACCAACTTGGGCTGGTCGCTGATCTGGACGGTCGGCGTCGCCGCCCTCGCCGCCGCCCGCTTCGCCTCGACCACCCGGCCCGCCCACCACGCCCGCCGGGTAGCCACCGTGACCGCCGGCCCGCTGGCGGCGGTCGGAACCGTCGACGCGGCCCCACGGCCCCCGACCAGTGAGACGGCGCAGCGCAGTTTGACGCCGACCGCTCCCACCCCCAGGATTCCCGGGTCGAAGGCCGGCGCGGGGCTGTGGGCCGCCCTGCGCGAGTACCGCCGCGACCGGGTCCTGTGGGTGCTCCTGGCGGCCGTCCCAGTGCTATTCGTTGCCCTGGCCGCCGCCCAGACGCCCACCAAGCCCATGCCCGTCGCCCTGACCGACGGCGCCCGCCACTTCACCGCCATGATCTCCCTGCGTCACATCCACGCCGGCGAGATGGCCTCCATCGCCTCCGCGCTGCTAGCCGGGATAGCCGGCCTGTTCGTAGTCACCGGGTCCGCCGGCGGCGACCGCCGCCTCGCGCTGGCCGGCTTCAAGCCCCGCCAAATCCTGGCCGGCCACCTCGGGGTCATCGCCGCCGCGGCCGTAATCACCAGCACCGTCTCCCTGTCCATATCGGCCGTCTTCTTCACCCCCCGTTTATGGGTCGAATACGCCGGCGCCGACCTTTTGATCGCGCTGACCTACGCCATGATCGGCGTGGTGGCCGGACCGCTGGTCGGCCGGCTGGGCGGCCTGTACCTGCTGCTGTTGTTGTCGATCGTCGACGTCGGCTACGGCCAGACCGTCATGTTCGGTCCCACCCCGCCCGCCTGGGGTGCGTTCCTGCCCGGCCGCGGCGCCGGCCGGCTCCTTCTCGACGGCTCCTTCACCAACGGATTCGAACAGTACGGGAATCTGCTGCTCGGCCTCGGCTGGCTCGCCGCGCTCGGCGCCGCCGCGGTGGTCGTCTTCGGCCGACAGACCGGCAGCAAACAAACCCGCACCACGACCGTCGCGGCGGCCAGTCCCTCCACCCTCTCCGCGGTGTCGTCGCAGTGCCAGCCCCCCGCCCCGACCGAACACCCGGTGCCGACCGGGTCGGCTTCACGAGGACCGCAGAACAGCTTCATCACGTCTTCACACCATCGGCGCACCCTGAGCTGAGACAGACATTCGAAACCAAGGAGGTAGCGACATGACCACCACCCATCCCCAGACCCCGACAGGCAGGCTCCACGGCACACCGCCGCAAGGACGCTTCCACCGGCCGAGCGTCAACATCACCCCGGCCGAGCGGGCCGGGCGCATCCTGATCGGCTTAGCTGCCATCATCGCCGGCGCCGTTCTGCTCGTCTCGGCCGGCTCCGCCCTCGCCGTAGTGCTCGAGGTGCTGCTCGTCGCCGCCGGGCTGGACATGGCCGTGACCGGGTCGCTCGGGCACTGCCCGCTGTACGCCAAACTGGGACACGTGCCGGCGTCGCTTCGCAGGCCGTCATGACCGCCCCCGACCGATACGACACCGCACACCCCGATCACGACACCCCCAGCGACCACGCCGGCATGGGCCACAGCGCCCACGCCGGCATGGGTCACGGCGGGCACCACTGGATGATGATGATCTGTTGTGTACCCATGATCATCATCGCCGTCTTCTTGGTCGCCACCGGCGTGGTGGGCGCCGGGTTCATCTTCATCGCGCTGGCGTGCACGGCGATGATGTGGATGATGATGCGCGCCATGGGGGACATGGACCACGGCTCCGGCCCCTCCGGACCGGACCGATGAACCGTCAGGAACGCCAGACCGGAGACACGAGCATGGGGCCGAAGGCACCAAGAGCGAAGGAAGAGGTGCGGTCATGAACCCGACTGAGATAGCCGTCGTTGCGGCCGACGTGGCGTTGGCCGGCGGGCTGGGCTGGTGGTTCTTCGGGCCGAAAAAGACCATCCAGGCGGCCGTCGCAGGCGGCGTGCAGGAGGTCACCGTCACCGTACGCGGCGGTTACACCCCGAACCGTATCCGCGTCCAAGCCGGTACCCCGGTGCGGATCACCTTCAACCGCCAAGAGTCAGGCGATTGCACCTCCAGGGTGGTCTTTCCCGACTTCGGGGCCAACGCCGACCTGCCGGCATTCGGCCACGCCAGCGTGGAGTTCACCCCCCAGTTCCCGGGCGAGTACGGATTTGCCTGCGGGATGAACATGATCCACGGCGTGCTGGTGGTCGAAGAAGCGGGCACCCAGCCTGCCCCAGACGGCGTCCCCGACAGGCAGGTAGATACAACCAGTGAGGTCGGCGGCGACGTCGTTCTCGCCGTGCTCGCCCCAGGCGACGCGGCCCAGGCGGCCACGGTGGTGGTGGACGGCGGCTACCACCCGTCCCGGGTTCTGGCCATGGCCGGGGTGCCGCTTCGGATCGACTTCGACCGCCGCGACGAGGGGGCCTGCTCGGAGCGGGTGATATTCGCCGACGCCGGCGTCGAGGCAAACCTCCCCGCCCACCACACCACCACGATCGAGCTACCCCCGCTCAGCGTGGGCTCGCACGACTTCCACTGCGGCATGGACATGATCCACGGCAGTGTCGAAATCGTCGAGCAAGGTCCCGAGCCTGCGCCGCCGTCACCCCTTCCGGCGGCGCAGGCCGGTGACGGCACAAGCCGGGCCAGTGACACGGATCGAACCGGCCGCGTCTTCAACCGCGGTAAGGAGACGTCGCATCCGACAGTGGTGCCCCCGATAGTGCGCGACTCTTCCGCACATCCTGAGACCCAGGCGCGCGCAGGTGAGGACGTCGAGGCGGCCGAGCGGCGAGCCGAGATCTCCGACCTGTCCCGCCGAGTGCTCCTCGGCGTGCTGCTCACCCTGCCCGTGCTCTTCGGCGGGCTGGCCTGGGACTTCTTCCACCCCGCCTGGCTGCCGCACCTGCTGCGCAACGAGCCGCCGGCCTGGCTCGCCTTCGCCTTGATCACCCCGGTGATGGCCTATACCGGCTGGCCCATCCACCGGTCCGGCTGGCTGGGCCTGGCCCATCGCAGCCCGGACATGAACTCGCTGATCACGGTGGGCACCTTCGCCGCCTACCTCTACAGCTTCGTGGTCACCCTGGCCCCATCGCTGGCGCCGGCCAAGGTGCGCGGCGTGTACTACGAGGAGATCGGCTTCATCCTGACCTTGATCCTGCTGGGCCGGCTGATCGAGGTGCGGGCCAAGGCCGGCACCGGCGAGGCCATCCGATCCCTGCTGGGACTGCGGGCCCGCACCGCCCGGGTGTTGCGCGACGGCGCCGAGATCGAGCTGGCCATCGAGGAGGTCCTGCCCGGTGACATCGTGTTGATCCGGCCCGGCGAGAAGGTTCCCGTCGACGGCACCGTAGTCGAGGGACACTCCAGCGTCGACGAGTCGATGCTCACCGGCGAGCCGCTCCCGACCGAGAAAGGACCGGGCGACGAGGTGGTCGGCGCCACCGTGAATGGCACCGGGTCGCTTCGTATCCGGGCCACCCGGGTCGGTGCCGACAGCGTTCTGGCCCAGATCATCGACATGGTCCGCCGAGCCCAGGCGTCCCGGGCGCCGATCCAACGCCTGGTGGACAAGGTGTCCTCGGTGTTCGTGCCGGCCGTGATCTTCACGGCCCTGGGAGCGTTCGCCCTGTGGTACTTGGCTGGCCCGTCACCGGCGTTCACCTACGGGCTCATCGTCGGCGTGACCGTGTTGATCATCGCCTGCCCGTGCGCGCTCGGCCTGGCCACCCCCCTGGCAGTCATGGTCGGCACCGGCCGGGGGGCCACCAACGGGATCCTGTTCCGAAACGCCGAGGCCATCGAAACCTCAAGAGGCCTCGACACCATCGTGTTGGACAAGACCGGGACCATCACCGCCGGCCATCCGGCCCTGACCGACATCGTCACCCTGGCGGGATTTGACGAGGAAACGCTGCTCGCCCTGGTCGCCGGCGCGGAGGCCGACTCCGAGCACCCCCTTGCCCAAGCCATCGTGGCCGGCGCCGCCGCCCGCGGCATCACCGCCCGGCGAGCCCAGGGCTTCGAGTCGATCACCGGCCAAGGCGTGCGCGCCCGCGTCGATGGCCGTGACGTGCTGGTCGGCAACGCCCGCCTGCTCGAAACGTCAGGCGTCGACGTAGCCGCCCTCACCGAGCGGGCCGCGGATCTCTCCTCCGAGGGCAAGACCGGAATGCTCGTCGCCGTCGATGGATGCCCGGCCGGCGTGGTCGGAGTGGCCGACCCCATCAAGGGCGACTCGGTGCAGGCGATCGCTTCGCTCAAGGCGCTCGGACTGCAAGTGGTGATGATCACCGGAGACGCCAGGCGCACCGCCGAAGCCGTCGCCCGCCAGGTCGGCATCGACCGGGTGCTGGCCGAAGTGCGCCCCGAGGACAAGGCGGCCGAGGTGGCCCGCCTCCAGGCCGAGGGCCGGCGGGTGGGGATGGTGGGCGACGGCATCAACGACGCCCCCGCCCTGGCCCAAGCCGACGTCGGCCTGGCCATAGGCACCGGCACCGACGTGGCCATCGAAGCCGCAGACGTCACCCTGATGTCAGGCTCCCTCGCTGGAGTGGCAACCGCCATCGGCGTGTCGAGGGCCACCATGCGCAACATCCGCCAAAACCTGGGCCTCGCGTTCGGTTACAACATTGCCGGCATCCCCATCGCGGCCGGTCTGCTCTACCCGTTCTTCGGGATCGTGCTGTCCCCGATGATCGCGGCCGCGGCCATGGCCGCCTCCTCCTTGTCGGTGGTCACCAACGCCAACCGGTTGCGCCACGCCGGCATCACCGCCTCGGGCAGCCGGCCCGCCGACACTCATGCCGCCCGGCCTGGTCTCGCATCCACTGGCCGGGCTGCCACCATCTTGTCCCCAGGCGACACGTGATGGGGCGGACTGAGAGCACCGAGGCAGTCGGGACCGAACGGACCTGCGACGCCCTGCGCGCCATCGGCCCGGAGAGCGCGCTTGTCGTGGTCTACGGCGAAGAGCAGCCACGAGCGACAGCCCATACGGAGCGCTGCCCGACCTGCCGGGGCGGGGCAGCCATGTCACGCCTCACATACGCACTGCTGGAGCTGCTCCCCCTGGCAGAGCCTCCCGCCGGCTTCGAAAATCGAGTGCTGTCGCGCGTCGGCGGTGCCCTGCCCGCCGACGCCGACCGGTCCCAGGGTAGGCCCTCGCCATGACCGCAGGCGGCCCGCACGTCTGGGGCCGGGTGGTGGTTGGTGTGGACGACTCGCCCGGCGCTCGCGCCGCGCTGTGCCTGGCTGCCCAGGAGGCCGCGTGGCGGGGGGCCGAGCTGCACGTGATCTGCGCCTGGTCGATGCCCGGCGGCCACACCGGCCACGCCCAGGTGCCCGGCCCGCTCCGCCAAGCCTGCCTGGAGGAGGCCCGGGCGGTGCTGGAAGTTCTGCGCCGCGAGGTGCTGGGGGCGACTGCGGCGGTGCCTGTGGTCCTGGCGGTTGGCGAGCCGCCCCCGGCCCGGGCGCTGATCGAGGCCAGCCGCGAGGCCGATCTGGTCGTGGTCGGATCGCGCGGCCGAGGCGGTTTCGCCGGGCTGGTGCTGGGCTCGGTGAGCGCCCAGGTCGCCCACCACGCCCACTGCCCGGTCCTCGTCGTGCACGCCCCTCGCCCCCCCGAGATTCACGCCACCCCGGAAACAGAGGAGCACCCATGACCAGACCCGCCACCCCTCCACCACCGGGCGACCGGCCCACCCCGACCGCCCCGCCGCCGCCACCGGCCTGGCGGCACTGGCTGTGGCCTGTCGCCATCGGGCTGAGCCTCCTGCTGCTGTTTGTGCTGCCTGGGCTGCCAACCAAGAGCACCCCGACTCACAGTCTCACCTACTCGGAGTTCCTCACCGATGTCGCCGGGAAGCAGATCAAGACGGTGAGCATCGCGCCCAACGGCGCCACGAAAGGGACACTGACCAACGGGCACGACTACACCACCCGCATCCCCGTCGAGCTGGCCGGATCCTCCCTGCTGGACCGCCTGGAGGCAGCCAAGGTGTCGATCGTGGCGTCGAGCCCAGGCACGTCGGTCGGCTCTCAGATCTTCTCCTGGGCGCTGCTATTCCTACCGCTGATCGTGATCTTCTGGATCTGGCGACGACTGTCCAAAGGGGGGGGCGGCATGATGCAGGGGGCGATGGGAGTCGGCAAGTCCAAGGCCAAGGTGTTCGACGCTGAGCGACCCGAGACCACCTTCGCGGATGTGGCCGGATATGCCGGGGCGAAGGCGGAGATCGCCGAGGTGGTCGACTTTCTTCGCCAACCGGAGCGTTACCGCCGGGCCGGGGCGACCGCCCCGCGGGGGGTGTTGATGGTCGGGCCGCCCGGCACCGGCAAGACTCTGCTGGCCCGGGCGGTGGCGGGCGAGGCGGCGGTGCCGTTCTTCTCGGTGGCCGGCTCGAGTTTCGTGGAAATGTTCGTCGGGGTCGGCGCGGCCCGGGTCCGGGACCTGTTCGCCGAGGCCCGTAAGCGGGCGCCGGCCATCGTGTTCGTGGACGAAATCGACGCCATCGGCGGCCGGCGGGGCGGTTCGGGCATCGTGGTGGCCAACGACGAGCGCGAACAGACCCTCAACCAGATGCTGTCCGAGATGGACGGCTTCGACCCGGCCTCCGGCATCGTCGTGCTGGCCGCCACCAACCGTCCCGAAGTCCTCGACCCCGCCCTCTTGCGGCCGGGGCGTTTCGACCGCCAGGTGGTGATCCCGCTTCCAACTTTGGCAGAGCGGGCCGCCATCTTGGCCGTGCACTGCCAAGACAAACATCTCGGCCCCGACGTGGACCTCCACGTGGTGGCCCGCGGCACCCCCGGGTTCTCCGGGGCGGACCTGGCCAACCTGGCCAACGAGGCGGCCATCGGCGCGGTGCGCGCCGACCGGGAGGTGCTGGACGCCTCCGATTTCGACACCGCCCGGGACCGGATCATCCTCGGCCGGCGGGAGGGCTCCAACGTGCTGCTACCGGAGGAGAAGCACGCCGTAGCGGTGCACGAGGCCGGTCACGCCCTGGTCGCCGCTCTGTCCGCGCACGCCGATCCGGTGGCCAAGGTGACCATTCTGCCGGCCGGCCAGGCGCTGGGAGTGACCGAGCAGCTCCCGTTGGTGGAACGACATCTCTTCGGCGAAAACTACCTGACCGACGCCTTGGCGGTGCGCCTGGGCGGGCGGGCCGCCGAGCTGGTCGAGCTCGGTCAGGGCTCGACCGGGGCGGCCAACGACCTGGCCCAGGCGACCGAGCTAGCCACCAAGATGGTCCGCGAGTTCGGCCTGTCCTCCGCCCTCGGACCGGTCGGCTACCCCCAAGGCGGCTCGGTGTTCCTGGGCGGAGGGGGCGCGGAACTGTCCTCCCGGCCTTTCGCCGAAGCCACCCAGGCGGTCATCGACGCCGAGGTGGCCCGCCTAGTCCGCGCCGCCGAGGTTCACGCCACCGATCTGCTCAAAGCCCGCCAGGACGACCTGCGCCGACTCGTCGATCAGCTCATCGAGGACGAGACTGTCGACGGAGCCGCCGTCTACGCCCTGCTCGGCCTCCCTGCACCCACCGACTCCTCTGGCGGGGCGACCATGGCCCCCCGGCGGGTCGCCGCGGCGGGTCCGGCCGCGACTACCGGCAGGATCGAAAGCCAACGGGCTGCGGTGGTAGCCCGCGCCCTGCCAGAAGCCGGCGAGGCCCCGTGACCGCCCAGACGTTCGACGAATCCACCGGCCTGGCCACCCCCCCGTTTCCAGCGAGGCGCCACGTGTTGCGCCTCGAGGGGCTCGACGCCGTGCTATTCGACCTAGACGGCGTGCTCACCGACACCGCCAGCCTGCACCAGGCGGCGTGGACCGACACCTTCTTCGAGCTGTTCCAGCACCTCGCGGCACCCCCGCCGGGCGTGGCGGCCCCAGCCCGGTTCACCCCGGGCGACTACCGCCGCCTGATCGACGGCCAGCCCCGCCTAGGAGAGCGGTGAGTAATGGCGTTCCGGGTGTCGGGGTGAGGCCGTTGT
>JAKAXN010000463.1 GCA_021816565.1 Actinomycetes bacterium | reverse complement strand
CCCGCCGCCGTCGAGGGCCCGGCGGGGCTCGAAGCGCTGCACGTCGGCCGGGAGGAACCCGATGGCCGCGGTGGGCACGTAGGGTGCCACGGCGCTGACCACGTCGAACGCGTCAACCCGCAGCGCCGCGCCGAGGTCGCACACCACGGCCGGCACCCCGTTGCGGCCGGCGCAGCGCGCCGCTACCGGATCGATGTCGGTGGCAGCCACCGTGGCCCCGGGGACGGCCTCGAGCAGGTAGCGGCCCACCGCCGCGGACCCGCAGCAGACGTCGGCGGCCCGGCCCCCCGCCGGGAGCAGCCCGGCGGCCCGCCGGGCCAGCTCCTCGGTCTGGTGCCGGGGCACGTACACCCCGGGGTCCACCACCACGTCGATCCCGCAGAAGGTCACCGACCCCACGATCCAGGCCAGCGGCTCGCCCCGGCCCCGCCGCTCGACCCACCCCTCGAGCGTGCGGCGGTCGGGGGCCCGGTGGACCATCTCCTCGGCTTCCTCGTCGGCGGCCACGCAGCCGGCCGCCTCCAGCCTGTTACGCACGGATCGCTCGAGTTCCCGGGCACGCATGCAACGGCCAGTCTGTCCGCATGCATGCCAGCGGCGGGAATTCTCGGTGCCGCTCCGGGCGGATCGGCTCCGAGGATGAATGAGACGCCGGGGCGGATTGTGCCACGCTGGTCGGCCTATGGCCGGACGGCACCGTAGATCCAGCAATCTCAAATTCGCGACCCGCCAGCGGCGGCGGGTGCCGGTCAGGCTGCTGGCCTTCGTGGCGGTACTGATCGTGGTGGTGGTCGCCGTGATCCTGGTGCTGGCCGAGACCAGCCCGGTCCCGGCCCTCACGGTGCGTCGGGCGTTGCCCGCGTCGGTGCGCTTCCCCGGAGCGCCTCCCGCCCCGGCCTGGCCCCGGGGCGGCGAAGCGGCGGCGGAGGTCCAGGGCCTCGGGTCCCTCGGCACCTCCGGGCCGCAGAAGCCGGTGCCCATCGCCAGCGTGACCAAGATCATGACCGCCTACGTGGTGCTCCAGGACCACCCGGTGAAGGTCGGCCAGGGCGGCTTCCAGGTCACCGTGAGCGCCGCCGACGTCGCCGACTACAAGCGCCGGCTGGCCGCCGGCGAGCTGGTGGCCCGGGTGACGGCCGGCGAGACGATCAACGAGGTGCAGCTTCTGCAGGCCCTGCTGGTGGCCTCGGCCAACAACGTGGCGCCGATCCTCGCCGATTTCGACGCCGGCTCGGTCCCCGCCTTCATCGCCAGGATGAACGCCGAAGCCCACCGTCTGGGCATGACCCACACGACCTACGCGGGGGTCAGCGGGATCTCCCCGGCGACGGTGTCCACCGCTGCCGACCAGCTGAAGCTGGCGGCCGCCGCCATGGCCGACCCGGTGTTCGCCCGGACGGTGGCCATGACGTCGGCGACCGTGCCGGTCGCGGGGGTGCTGGCCAACTTCAACCGGGCCATCGGCACCGGGGGCTATGTCGGCATCAAGGCCGGGTCCGACCCGACCGCCGGCGGCTGCCTGGTATTCGCCAACCGCCAGACGGTGGGCGGCCACCCGGTGACCATCCTGGGGGTGGTGCTCGGGCAGGCGCCCGGCCACGCTTCGACCGCCCTGTTGACGGCTGCCGCCCAGAGCGCCGCCGACGGCATCGTCCACTCGGTCACCGCGTCGCTGCACCGCGCCACCGTCCTCCCGGCCGGCGCGGTGGTGGCCACCGTGAGCAACCGGCAGGGCGCCAGTGCGCCGGCTCGCACCTCCAGCGCCGTCCAGGCCGTCGGCTGGGGTGGCCTCGACATCCCCGTGGACGTCACGCTGCTGCCGGTCGGGCGCAGCGCCGGAGCTGGTACCCCGGCGGCCCGGGTCAGCGTGGCATCCGGCTCGCCGGCGACCACCACGGCCGGGACGGCGGCCCCGGTGCCGGCCGTCTCGTTCTCCTGGAGGGTCGCACATGTCTTCTGAGCCGTCCCGCCGGGCGGCCCGGCGACGGTGGCGGCGGTGACCTGGACCCGCCTGAGGCAGGTGGCGCTCGTCGCCGCCGATCTGGACGTTGCGGTGGGCGACCTCGAGCGGGCCCTCGGTCTCACCGTCGCCCACCGGGACCCGGCGGTTGCGGCCTTCGGCCTGGTCAACGCGGTGCTTCCTCTCGGCACCCAGTTCGTGGAGGTCGTGTCACCGGCCCGGGAGCACACTGCCGCCGGCCGGCAGCTCCAGAGGCTGGGTGGCGACGGGGGCTACATGGTGATCTGCCACACCGACGACCACGAACGGCGCCGCCGCCGGGTCCGCGACCTCGGCGTCCGGGTGGCATTCGAGGGGGACGAGGGCGGGTACCGAATCATGCAGCTCCACCCGGCCGATACCGGCGGCTCGTTCCTCGAGGTGGACTACCAGCCCGGCGGTGAGGACCCGTGGGGGCCGTGGCACCCGGCCGGGCCCGACTGGCAGCGGTCCAGCCACATCCGGGCGGCCATATCGGGGGTCACCGTCGGCTCGCTCCATCCGGATCGGACGGCCCGTCGGTGGTCGGACATTCTGGAGATCGACCTGGGGGCCGACGGGCGCACCCTGGACCTCGACAACGCTTCGGTGCGTTTCGTGCCCGGACCCCACGACAGCCTGAGCGGTGTGACGGTGAGCGGAGCCGGCCTGCGCCAGCCGGTGACCATCTGCGGCGTGGAGTTCTCTCCCGGGTAGACCCACCGGGGCAGGCCGGCGCCGCGCCGCTGCGGGGCCGGATGTGGGTAGTGATCACGGGGAATGACCCACGTCAGCCGGCATGTCGACGAAGCAGAGGCGCCCCGCGACGGGAGCCCCGGGCCCGATGGTCCGGGTACCGGAGACGACTCACCCATAGAGCCCAAGCTCGACGACGCCTTCTCCCGCATCGTCGAGCAGGGGGAGCAGCGCCTGGGGCGGGACCTGACGGCCATGGCCGCCACCGGCCTGATGGCCGGCATGGAGGTCGGTATCGGGATACTGGCCCTCCTGATCGTGGTGGAGAGGACCGGCAGCAGGATGCTGGGCGGGGTGGCCTTCTCCGTGGGCTTCCTGGCCCTTCTGCTCGGCCACAGCGAGCTGTTCACCGAAGGGTTCCTCATACCCGTCACCACCGCCGTGGCCGGCCGGGCCCGGTGGGCCGACCTGGTCAAGTTCTGGTTGATCACCCTGGTCACCAACCTGGTCGGTGGCTGGGTGATCACGTGGTTCGCCGTCGCCGGATTCCCCGAGATCCGCTCCACCGCCATCCGTTCGGCCTCGGAGTTCATCGACGGCGGGGTCACGGTGCGCTCCCTGGCCCTCGGTGTGCTGGCGGGGGCGGTCATCACGCTCATGACCCGGATGCAGCACGGCACGGAGTCCGAGCCGGCCCGCATCGTGGCGTCGGTGGCGTGCGCGTTCGTGCTCGCCGGGCTGCCCCTTTTCCACTCCATCCTCGACTCCCTCGTGATCTTCGCCGCCCTGCACACCGGTCGCTCACCGTTCGGCTACCTGGACTGGCTCGGCTTCCTGGGGTGGGCGGTGCTGTGGAACATCGTCGGTGGGATAGGCCTGGTGACGCTCCTCCGGCTGGTCCGCAGCCGGAAGCGGGTGGCGCAGGACCGCGAAGAGTCGACATGACCGGCTCGCCGGGCCGATGGCCGGAGCGGTGAGCAGGGTCGACCGGCTGGACGCCTATCAGCGCCGGCACAACTGGTTGGGCTTCGCCATCGCGGTGGTCTACAAGGCCTTCGACGACCGGGCGCCCTATCTGGCAGCACTGGTGACCTATTACGCCTTCGTGTCGCTGTTCCCGTTGCTTCTCCTCTTCATCAGCCTGGCCGGATTCGTCCTGCAGAGCGACCCGCACCTCCGCCAGCAG
>JAKAXN010000462.1 GCA_021816565.1 Actinomycetes bacterium | reverse complement strand
TCCACGTGGCCGGAGCCCCGCTGCTCGACCCGGCCATCTACGACGCCGGGATCCCGGTGCTGGGCATCTGCTACGGCGCCCAGCTGATCGCCCGCCAGCTCGGCGGGGTGGTGGAGGGGACCGGCCGGGGCGAGTACGGGCGGACCACCCTCGAGGTCACCTCGGAGGGGCCGGCCCCGTCGGTGATCCTGGCGTCCGTCCCGCCCAGCTTCGACGTGTGGATGAGCCACTTCGACGCCATCGTCGAGCCCCCCCGGGGGTTCCGCACCACGGCCACGACCGCCGACGCCCCGGTGGCCGCCCTCGAGGACCCGGACCGGCGCATCTACGGCGTGCAGTTCCACCCGGAAGTGGTGCACACCCACGGCGGCCAGGAGATCCTCAAGGCGTTCCTCTACGAGGTGGCCGGGTGCCGCCCGGCGTGGACCATGACCTCGGTCATCGAGGCGTCGGTGGAGGCCATCCGGGCCCAGGTCGGCTCCGAGCGGGTCATCTGCGGGCTGTCCGGCGGGGTGGACTCGGCGGTGGCCGCGGCGCTGGTCCACAAGGCGGTGGGGTCCCAGCTGACCTGCGTGTTCGTCGACACCGGGCTGCTGCGCGCCGGTGAGGCCGACCAGGTCGAGCAGACCTTCCGGGAGCAGTTCAACATCGACCTGGTGCACGTGAAGGCCGGCGACCGCTTCCTCGGGGCCCTCGACGACATCGTCGACCCCGAGCGCAAGCGCAAGATCATCGGCGAGACCTTCATCCGGGTGTTCGAGGAGGCCGCCAGCGAGCTCGGCGACGCCCGGTTCCTCGTGCAGGGCACCCTCTACCCCGACATCATCGAGTCCGGCACCAAGGACGCGGCCAAGATCAAGTCCCACCACAACGTGGGGGGCCTGCCCGACGACATGCAGTTCGAGCTGGTGGAGCCGCTGCGCAACCTGTTCAAGGACGAGGTGCGCGCCGTGGGGGAGGAGCTGGGCCTGCCGGAGGAGATCGTCTGGCGCCAGCCGTTCCCCGGCCCGGGCCTGGCCGTGCGCATCGTCGGCACCGTCACCGCGGAGCGGGTGGCCATCCTGCAGGCCGCCGACGCCATCGTCACCGAGGAGGTCCGCCGGGCCGGTCTGTACCGGGAGCTGTGGCAGAGCTTCGCGGTGCTGCCGGTGGTGCACACCGTCGGGGTCATGGGCGACGAGCGCACCTACGCCCACCCGGTGATCATCCGGGCCGTCACCTCCGACGACGCCATGACCGCCGACTGGGCCCGGCTGCCCTACGACCTGCTGGAGCGGCTGTCGTCGCGGATCATCAACGAGGTCCCGGGGGTCAACCGGGTGGCCTACGACATCACCTCCAAGCCGCCCGGCACCATCGAGTGGGAGTAGGGCCCGCGGCATAGTGCCCCGTCGGCCCGGGCCGGTCAGGTCCGGGTGACGCTGCCCGACGTGGCCCCCCGGCGGGACACCGCGTCGACGGTGACGGCGAAGAGGAGCACGCCTCCGGTCACGATGAACTCCCACTGGACCGACAGGCCCAGCAGGTACATGCCGTTGTAGATGCCGCCGATGACCAGCCCGCCGAGCACGCCGTGGGCGGTGCGGCCCCGGCCGCCGAAGAGCGACGTGCCGCCGATGACGGCCGCGGCCACCGCGTACAGGACCAGCTGGCCGCCGTTGACGTTGTTGGACATGCCGCCCAGCAGCGAGGCGTAGAGCAGGCCACCGATCCCGGCCGTGAGGGCGCACAGCACGAAAGCCCAGGTGCGGACCATCGGCACGTTGATGCCGGCCCGGCGGGCCGCCTCGGGGTTGCCGCCGATGGCGTACACGTAGCGGCCGTAGCGGGTCCGCTGCAGCAGGAACGTCCAGGCGCCCAGCACCGCCAGCACGATGTACACCACCCACGGGACCCCCTCGAGGGTGCCGATGTGGGCCCGGTTCAGGTTGCACACCCACACGACAGCGACGCCGATGACCGCCAGAAGGGCGATCTTGATGATGGTCAGGCTCATCGGTGGGGCGACCAGGCCGCTGCGGCGCCGGCGCTGGTCGCGTACGAACAGCCCGGTGCCGAGGGCGCCCACGATCACCACCAGTGATATCCATCCCTGCAGCGGGGTGACGTGACCCCACATCAGGTCGTAGAGGGTCTTCAGGTTGGTGCTGTTGCCGCTGAGGCTGGGGTAGCCGGAGAACGGGCCCAGGGCCAGCACGATGAGCAGCACCCCGTTGAAGATGAGCAGGCCGGCCAGGGTGACGATGAAGGACGGCAGCCGCAGGCGGGTGATGAGCGAACCCTGGGCCAGACCGATCAGCGAGGTGGCGGCCAGGGCGGCGATGACGGCCGCCCACCACGGCCAGTTGGTGGTGGCCGGCTGCACCAGCTGCACGGCGATGGCGCCGCCGAGCGGCCCGACGTAGCCGATGGACAGGTCGATCTCGCCGAGCAGGAGGGCGAACACCTCGGCCATGGCCAGCACCATGAACACGGCGCTCTGCTGGAACAGGTTGACGACGTTGCCGGCCGAGAGGAAGACGTGGTTGGGGCTGATGGCCTGGAAGACGATGACGATGGCCACCAGGGCGAACAGCACCGGCAGCATGCCGCTCTCGCCGCTCTTGACCCGCAGCAGCTGTCCCCGCACGTAGTCGCCCAGCGTCTGGGCCACGATCTCCGGCGGCACCAGAGAGGCGGCGGCCTCCGGAGCGGCGGTGGATTCGGGGACCGGGGCCGGCTCGTCCGCCGGCTGGGTTCCGGTACCCCCGGACGGGTCAGAGTGAGTCACGCGGGGAGCCTCCATTGCCGTACTGGGCGCCGACACCGGTGAAGCCCCGACCACCGGTGGTCATGTACTCGACGATGCTCTGGCGGTCGAACGCCGCGGCCTGGTCCTCGGCCACCATGTGCCCGAGATGCAGCACCGCCATGCGGTCGGCCACCGCGAACACGTCGTTGAGGTTGTGGGAGATGATCAGGACGGCCAGGCCGTGGCTGCGCAGGGTGCGGATCAGCTCGAGCACCATGGCCGTCTGGGACACCCCGAGCGCCGCCGTCGGCTCGTCCATGATGACCAGCTTCGAGTTCCACATCACCGCCTTGGCCACCGCCACCGACTGGCGCTGACCGCCCGACAGGGAACCGACCGGCTGGCGGATGGACCGCACCGTCGTGACCCGCAGGCTGGCCAGGGTCTCGGCCGCGGCCTTCTCCATGCTGTTCTCGTCGAGCATGCGGCGGCGGACCCGCTCCCGGCCGAGGAACATGTTCTGGACGATGTCCAGGTTGTCCGCCAGGGCCAGGTCCTGGTAGACGGTCTCGATCCCGAGGTCGGCCGAGTCGCGCGCCGAGCGGATGTGGACCGGTCGCCCCTCCCACTGGAACTGGCCCCGGTCCGGCTCGTAGATCCCGGAGATGCACTTGATCAGCACCGACTTGCCGGCGCCGTTGTCCCCGCACAGGGCGGTCACCTGGCCGATCGGCAGGTCGAGGTTCACGTCGGTCAGGGCCTGCACCGGGCCGAAACTCTTGTACAGACCTCGGATCTTCAGTAGGGGCTCCGCCCCGGTCGCCTCGCTCATCCTGCTCACCTCCGTGGTAGTCCACTCGTGCCCGGCCCCCCGGAGGGGGCCGGTACAGGGCCCGGCGACCCGCCCGCCGCTGCGGCGGGCCGCCGGCCCCGTCGGGTGTGGGTCGCTACGGGGTGATCCCCGCGGCGCTGCAGGCGCTGTTGCCGACCGCCGTGCAGAGCGTCGACGCCGAGATGAAGCCGTCCTTGATGACGGTGTCGTTCATGTTCGACGAGGTGACCCAGGTCGGGGTCAGGAGCGACGCCGGCTGCGTCGACCCGGCCACGTTCTTGGGCGGGGAGGTGCTGGAGTT
>JAKAXN010000461.1 GCA_021816565.1 Actinomycetes bacterium | reverse complement strand
GCCGAAGCGGGGGCCCTTCTTCGGGCGACCCGGCAGGGTGGTCACGGCTAACCCTCCTTGGAGCGCAGGGACAGGCCCCGCTCGTCGAGCTTCTGCAGGACCTCGTCGAGGGACTTCTGGCCGAAGTTGGTGATGGCCAGCAGGTCGTCCTCGGTCTTTTGGACCAGCTCACCCACGGTGTTCACCTGGGCCCGCTTCAGGCAGTTGCGGGGCCGCTCGGAGAGGTCCAGGTCCTCGATCGGCAGATCCAGGTCGGGTGAGCCGCTGGTGGCCGCCCCCACATCGCCCAGCTCGAGACCCTGGGGGGCCTCGCTCATGTCGGCGACCAGGCCCACCAGCGACCGCAGGGTGTCGCCGGCGGAGGCCAGCGCCTCGCTCGGCGAGATGGACCCGTCGGTAGTGATGTCGAGGACCAGCCGGTCGTAGTTGGTCGACTGCTCGACGCGGGTGGGCTCGACGCTGAACGCGGCGACCCGGATGGGCGAGAAGATGGAGTCGACCGGGATCACGCCGATGGTGGACGACTTCTTGTTGCGGTCGGCCGAGACATAGCCCCGGCCCCGCTCCACCGTGATGTCGCAGGCCAGCCGGCCCTTCTGGCTGACCGTCGCCAGCACGAGATCCGGGTTGAGGATCTCCACGTCACTGCTGGTGGTGATGTCACCGGCCGTGACGGTGGCCGGGCCGCGCACGTCGAGGCGCAGGGTGACCGGCTCGTCGGTGTAGACGGCGAGCACGACGTCCTTGAGGTTCAAGATGATGTCGGTGACATCCTCCTTGACCCCCGGCAGGGTGGTGAACTCGTGAAGGGCCTCGTCGAAGCGGACCTGCGTGACGGCCGCCCCCGGGATGGAGGACAGCAGCGTGCGGCGCAGGGCCACGCCGAGGGTGTGGCCGAAACCGGGCTCGAGGGGGCCGATGGCGAAGCGCTGGCGGTTCCCCGCCTCCTCGCCGAGCGGCTCGACGGTCGGACGTTGGATGATGAGCATGCGGCGGCTTCCTACTTGGAGTAGAGCTCGACGATCAGCGACTCGCGCACCGGCACGTCGATGTGCTCGCGAAGGGGCTGATCGCGGACGGTTACCTCGTTCCCCTCGGCACCGGGCTCCAGCCACGGGGGTACCTGACGGTCCAAGGTGTCGAGGTTGTGGCGGATCACGATCATGTCCCGGGACTTGCCCTTGAGCGACACCACGTCGCCCTTGCGCAGCCGGTAGGACGGGATGGTGACCCGCTTGCCGTTCACCAGCACGTGCCCATGACGGACGAACTGGCGGGCCTGGGCCCGGCTGGCTCCCCATCCGGCCCGGTAGGCGACGTTGTCCAGCCGCATCTCGAGCATCCGGAGCAGGTTCTCGCCGGTGATGCCCTGCTGGCGGTTGGCCTCTTCATAGAGGTTGTGGAACTGCTTCTCCAGCACGCCGTAGATACGGCGGGCCTTCTGCTTCTCCCGCAGCTGGGTCAGGTACTCCGAGCCCTGGCGCATGCGGTCCCGCCCGTGCTCCCCGGGGGGGTACGGGCGCCGCTCGATGGGGCACTTCATGGAGTCGCACTTGGGACCCTTGAGGAACAGCTTCATCTTCTCCCGCCGGCACAGGCGGCAGACGGGGCCGGTGTATCTAGCCATTTGGTGTGCCTACCTCCCTCGCCTCAGACCCGGCGCCGCTTCTTGGGGCGGCAGCCGTTGTGCGGGATCGGGGTCACGTCCTTGATGCCGGCCACCTCGATGCCCGTGTTCATGATCGAACGGATGGCCGTCTCGCGCCCGGAGCCGGGGCCCTTGACCAGCACCTCAACCTTGCGCACGCCGTGCTCCATGGCCCGCCGGGCGCACTGCTCGGCGGCCAGCTGGGCGGCGAAGGGGGTCGACTTGCGGGATCCCTTGAAGCCCACGTTGCCGGCCGACGCCCAGGCCAGCACGTTGCCCTCGGGGTCGCTGATGGAGACGATCGTGTTGTTGAAGGAGCTCTTGATGTGCGCCACCCCGTAGGTGACGTTCTTGCGCTCGCGGCGACGGGGGCGGCGACCGCCCGGCTTCGGCTTGGCCATGTCTGTCTTAGTGCTGCTCTCTCTGCGTGAGGTGATCGGTCATGTCAGTGCTTACGGACCTTCTTCTTGCCGGCCACGGTCTTCTTCGGGCCCTTGCGGGTGCGGGCGTTGGTATGGGTCCGCTGCCCGTGCACCGGCAGGCCCCGGCGGTGGCGGATCCCCTGGTAGGAGCCGATCTCCATCTTGCGCTTGATGTCCTGGGAGATGTCCCGGCGCAGGTCGCCCTCGACCTTGAGATTGGCGTCGATCCAGTTGCGGAGGCGGGTGACCTCCTCGTCGGTCAGGTCCCGCACCCGGGTCGCGGGATCGATGCCCGTGCCCTCGCAGACCTGCCCGGCGGTGGTGTCACCGATGCCGAAGATGTAGGTGAGCGACGTGCCCAGCCGCTTCTCCCGCGGTATGTCGACGCCGGCTATACGTGCCATGTCTCTCCTCCCTATCCCTGGCGCTGCTTGTGGCGCGGGTTGTCGCAGATCACCATCACCCGGCCGTGCCGGCGGATGACCTTGCAGTGCTCACAGATCGGTTTGACGCTGGGACGTACTTTCACCATGACTCCATCGAAGGGGCTCCCGTCAAAGGGAGTGGCAAAGCCGCGCTGAAGCGCGCGAGGCCGGGGATGCATGCTACTACGCGATCGGCCGGCGCGTAAATCGCGGCTGCGGGTCCGGGCGGGTCCGGGGGGTCGAGGGGCTCCACGGCCCCGGCCTGCGGCCGGGACAACGGTACCGCCCCTCGACCCGCCCGGGCCCCTCCCCGCCACTCCCGCCCGGTGCGGGTCAGTCGGGCAGCGTCAGGACTTCGGGGCCGTGGTCGGTGACCACGATGGTGTGCTCGAAGTGGGCGGAGAGGCTGCCGTCGGCGGTGACGACGCTCCAGCCGTCGTCGAGGAGGCGGGTGGCGGGACCGCCGGCGTTGACCATGGGCTCGACGGCGAGGGGCATCCCGGACTTGAGCACCGGGCCGGGGTTGCCGGGCCAGTAGTTGGGCACGCTCGGGTCCTCGTGCATGCGGGTGCCGATGCCGTGGCCGGTGTACTCCCGGACCAGGGAGAAACCGGCCTTCTCGGCCACCTCCTGGACGGCCCGGCCGATGTCGTGCAGGCGGTGGCCGGCCTCCATCTCGGCGATCCCGGCCCACAGGCTGGCCTCGGTGACCTTCATCAGGCGCTCGGCGAGGGGCGAGACCCGGCCGATGCCCATGGTGAAGGCGGCGTCGCCGTGGTAGCCGTCGACGATGGCCCCGCAGTCGACGGAGATGATGTCACCCTCCTCCAGCCGGTAGGAGCCGGGGATCCCGTGGACGATCATGTCGTTGGGCGAGGTGCATATCACCGCCGGGAAGCCGTGGTAGCCGAGGAAGTTGGACCGGGCGCCGCGGCGCTCGAGCACCTCGCGGGCCACCCGGTCCAGATCGGCGGTGGTCACACCGGGCTCGGCCGCGGCGCGGGTGGCGGCGTGCATCTCGGCCACCACCTTCCCGGCCCGGCGCATCTTGGCGATCTCCTCGGCACTGCGGCGCATCCCGGCCATGCTACGGCGGGGAGCCGGCATCAGCGGCGCTCAGGCGAGCGGCCCGAACGCCAGGGCGTAGAGCACCGCGGTCAGCGACAGGCCGTCGACCATCTGGCCCCGGCGGGCGATCTCCCTCACCTCGGCGGGTCCCACCCACTCCACCCGCTCCGACTCGGCCGGGTCGCTCGGCTCCCCCACCCGGGTGGCCCCGGCCGCCCGGAACAGGTGGAACCGCTGGTCGGAGAGGCCGTTGGTCGGCTGGTAGGTGATCAGCGGCTCGAGCGGCCCGGGCCGCCAGCCGGTCTCCTC
>JAKAXN010000460.1 GCA_021816565.1 Actinomycetes bacterium | reverse complement strand
CCGCCCTGGAGGTCGACGAGGCCTGGCTGGCCCGGGTGGTCGCCTCCACCGCCCCCCGGGCGGTGGCCCTGCTCAACCTCAGCCGGGACCAGCTCGACCGCAACAACGAGGTCCGCACGCTGGCGTCCGCGTGGCGGCGGATCTTCGTCGACCGTCCCGGTGTCACGGTGGTGGCCAACGCCGACGACCCCCTGGTCGTGTGGGGGGCGGCCACGGCGTCGGACGTGCGGTGGGTGGGGGCCGGGCAGCCCTGGACCGACGACGCCGGCGGGTGCCCGCGCTGCGGGGGCCGGATCGACTTCGGCGGCGCGGACGGTTCCGGATGGGCCTGCCGGGACTGCGACCTGCGCCGCCCGGACCTCGACGTGTCCCTCCACCCTGGGCGTATCGACTGGAGTGACGGCTCGTCGCTGGCACTGGAGCTCCAGCTGCCCGGCCGGGCCAACCAGGCGAACGCGGCCATGGCGCTGGTGCTGGCCACCGTGTTCGGGGTGGACCGGGACCGGGCGACGGCTGCCCTCACCGGGGTCTCGGAGGTGGTCGGCCGCTACGCCGTGGTGCGCACCGGGGGCGTGCAGGCCCGGTTGCTGCTGGCCAAGAACCCGGCCGGCTGGTTGGAGGTGTTCGACTTCCTGGGGCCCGCCCCCCGGCCGGTCGTGATAGCCATCAACGCCCGCATCGCCGACGGACGGGACCCGTCCTGGCTGTGGGATGTGCCGTTCGAGAGGCTGCAGGGTCGGATGGTGGTGGCGACCGGCGAGCGCAGCCGGGACCTGGCGGTGCGTCTCCGCTACGCCGGGGTGGAACACCTCCACCAGCCGGACCTGGTGGAGGCCCTCACCGCCAGTGGCGCCCCCGAGGTCGACGTCGTGGCCAACTACACCTCCTTCCAGCAGCTGAGGACCAGGCTCTCGTGACCGGGTTGTCGTCGGTCGCGGTGGCCCTCCTTTTCCCCGATCTGCTCGGTACCTACGGTGACTCGGGCAACGCCGTCATCCTGGCGCAGCGACTCCGCTGGCGGGGCATGGGCTCCGAGGTCGTCACGGTCCGCTCCGGTGACCCCGTGCCATCAGGCTGTCAGATCTACGTGGTCGGCGGCGGGGAGGACCTGCCGCAGGCGCAGGCCGCCCGGCAGCTGGGAGCGGGGGAGGACTCCGGTCCCCTGCGGCGGGCGGTGGAGGCCGGCGCGGTGGTGCTGGCGGTGTGCGCCGGGGTGCAGATCCTGGGCCGGACCTTCGTCGGCCCCGACGGCCGGGAGGCCACCGGTCTCGGCCTGCTGGACTGCACCACCCGCCGGGGGACCCGGTCCCGGGCCGTCGGCGAGATCGTGGTGGACCCGGTACCGGGGCTGGGCTTGCCCGCCCTCACCGGGTACGAGAACCACGGGGGGGTCACGACCGTGGGCCCCGGCAGCAGCCCGCTGGGGACGGTCCGTCACGGCCGGGGCAACGACGACGGGTCGGGCACCGACGGGGCCTGGTCCGGGAAGGTCCTCGGCACCTACCTCCACGGCCCCGTCCTGGCCCGCAACCCGGCACTGGCCGACCTGCTGCTGTCCTGGGCGGTCGGGCCGCTCGAGCCGCTGGACGACTCGGAATGCGACGACCTGCGCCGGGACCGCTTCGCCGCCGCCGCGGCGGAGGCCAGGATGACCCGGGCCCGGCGGCTCATCCGGCGGGGCTGACGATGTCCTCGAGCGCCCTGCTGACCGATCACTACGAGCTGACCATGCTCGACGCCGCCCTGTCCGCCGGCACGGCCGAGCTCCCGGTCTCGTTCGAGGTGTTCACCCGGTCCCTCCCCCCGGGCCGTCGCTACGGGGTTTTCGCCGGCCTGGGCCGGCTGCTCGACGCGCTCGGGGAGTTCCGGTTCGGCCCGGAGGAGATCGAGTGGCTGGCGTCGCGGCGGATCGTCTCGGACCGGGCTCTCGAGTGGCTGGCCGCGTACCGCTTCTCCGGCGACATCGACGCCTACCCGGAGGGCGAGCTCTACACCGGAGGGTCACCGGTCGTCACCGTGACCGGCACCTTCGCCGAGGCGGTGCTTCTCGAGACCGTGGTGCTCTCGGTGCTCAACCACGACTCCGCGGTGGCCGCCGCCGCATCCCTCATCTCGGCCGCGGCTGGGGACCGCCCGGTGATCGAGATGGGCAGTCGGCGCACCGACCCCGATTCCGCCGTCGCCGCCGCCCGGGCGGCGTTCATAGCCGGGCTGGGCTCCACCTCCAACCTGGAGGCCGGCCGGCGCTATGGCATCCCCACGGCCGGTACCTCGGCCCACGCCTTCGTCCTGCTGTTCCCCGACGAGCGTCACGCCTTCGACGCCCAGCTCTCCTGCCACGGCGTGTCGACCACCCTTCTCGTCGACACTTATGACACTGAAAATGCCATCCGTCTGGCGGTGGAGGCAGCCGGCCCGGAACTGGGGGCGGTGCGGATCGACTCCGGCGACCTGGGAGCCGAGGCGGTCCGGGCCCGGGCCCTGCTCGACTCGGTGGGGGCCACCTCCACCAGGGTGGTGGTCACGGGTGATCTCGACGAGGTGTCGATCGCCGGGCTGGCATCCGCCCCCGTCGACGCCTACGGGGCGGGCACCAGCGTGGTCATGGGCGGCGGGTTCCCCACCTGCGGTTTCGTGTACAAGCTCGTGGCCGTCGACGGGCAGCCCGTCGAGAAGCGCTCCCCCGGCAAGGAGACCGTCGGCGGGCTGAAGCGGGCCTGGCGCCTGGCCGGGGAGGGGATCGAGGCGGTCGGGCCGCTGTCATCAGATGGCCCGCCCGGAGGGCGGCTGCTGCAGGAGCGGGTGGTGGAGCGGGGAAGGCGGCTGGGCGGGGCGGACCTGGAGGACAGCCAGCGGCTGCACCTCCGGTCCCGCCGGGAGCTGGGACCCGACCGGACCCTGCTCCTCCGACGGCTGTAGGGATCTAGGCCCGGCGGGTGGCCGGCCGGCGGGTGGCCGGCTGGCGGGTCTGGCGGCGGGCGGCCGTGGTGGCCACCTCGCCGGCCGCGCCCTGCGTCCGCTCCCACAGCTTGATGCCGCCCAGGATCCCGGCGCTGTTGTCCACGACGGTCACCGCGTCCGGCAGATCCGTGCCCAGACGGACGGAGTTGCCGCCGCCGACGTAGCAGTGGTCGAAGAAGGTGAGCGCCCTCACCGTCTCGATCGCCTCGAAGACCCGGGCTGCCCACTTCTTGTTGCCGACCTTCTTGCGGGCGGCGTCGCCGAGGACCTCGTTGTAGCTCTTCCCCTTGCGCAGCGGGTGGTGGGCGAACTCGAAGTGGGGCAGCAGCTGCCCCTCCAGGAAGAACGCCGTACCGACACCGGTCCCGAGGGTCAGCACCGCTTCGAACCCCTTGCCTTCTATGACCGCAGCGCCCTGCAGGTCGGCGTCGTTGGCCACCTTGGCCGGCTTGCCGGTCACCTCCTCGAGCGCGGCTGCCAGGTCGAAGCGGTGCCAGGCCGTGACCAGCTTGGGTGCCGGGGTCCCCCCGGGTCCGTCGGGGGAGACGAAGTGGGGAGCCGAGAGGATCTGGCCGTTGCGGACCATGCCCGGAAATCCGACCGATACCCGGTCGAAGGGGGGTAGCTGGCGGATGAGGTCCTGTAGCTCGATCACCAGCTTCTGGGGCGAAAGGGGATACGGGGTGTCGGTCCGTACCCGGGCGTGCTCCATCTGCCCGGTGCCGTCCAGGACCGAAGCCTTCAAGCCGGTGCCGCCGATATCGATAGCAAGGGTGTCGGGACTCGGATCGGGGCTTGTGCTGGCGGCCATTCCGCGAGACTATTCCTTGATCGGAGCCATGGGACTCTTGGCTCTGGGCCTATCCCGGCCGACGGGGTAGGAAGTGGGTGTGGGAGACAGTCAGCTGGACA
>JAKAXN010000459.1 GCA_021816565.1 Actinomycetes bacterium | reverse complement strand
CGGGAACGTGTACCGGGCCGAGGTCCTCTACGCCTGCGGGGTGCACCCCGAGCGGCCGGCCGCCAGCATCGACGAGGCCGAATGGGCCCGGATGTGGTCCACCACCACCCGGCTGATGACCGCCGGGGTGCGCGACCGGGGGGAGATCCGCACCGTCGACGAGCGCGACATGAGGGTGCGGGACCGGCGCCGGGTGTACGTCTACGGCCAGCGCACCTGCGCCCGCTGCGGGTCCCCGGTGCGCAGCTGGGACCTGGCCGGCCGGGTGTCGTACGCGTGCGAGACCTGCCAGCCCCGGTGGGATCCGGGGCGGGGGGTCTAGCCGGCGAAGTCGGCCAGGAGGGCGGCCAGCTCCACGGGGGTGTCGCCCTGCACGCTGTGGCCGGCCGCCTCCACCCGCTCCACCCGGGCATCGGGCCGGCGCCGCAGGAGCTCCTGCTCGTCGGCGTCGTCGACCACCGACTGGGGCCTCATGCCCCGAACCAGCATCAGCGGGGCGTTCAGGGCCGACAGCGCGTCCCACAGCCGGGCGAACTCGGCGAAGCGGGCCTGCGGGTCGGCCGGGCGGTCGGCGCCGGTCCGGTGGCGGGCGTAGCGCCACACCCAGGTCCCGTCGTCGCGCTGCTCGGCGTTGTGCAGGATGCCCCGCCGGAGGGAGGCCACGCTGCGGGTCGGGTTGTGCTCCACGGTGCGGGCCAGGATGGCGTCGAAATCCGGGAAGCTCTCCGGGCCGTTGACGAAGGCGGTGATGGCCGCCGACTTCGGTCCGTCCACGCCGGGGGTGATGTCCACCAGCACCAGGCGGCGGACCAGCTCGGGGTGCCGGTCGGCCAGGGCCAGCGCCGTCAGGCCCCCCAGCGACATGCCCACCACCGTCGCCGCCCCGGGGGCCAGGGCGGCCACCACCGCGGCCACGTCCTCGGCGTGGTCGTACGGGCTGAGGTAGCCGGAGCGGCCCCCGTCGGAGTGACCGTGGCCGGGCAGGTCAACCGCCACCGCCGGGCGGCCCAGGGCCAGCAGCACGGTGTCCCAGGTGTGGGCGTTCTGGGCCCCGCCGTGGATCAGCACGTATTCGGGCGGCCCGGCGCCCCACACCAGGGCGCTCATCCGCCGGCCGTCCCCGAGCTCCACGGACTCCCGGCGCACCGTCGGCGGCTCGAAGTCGATGCCGTACTCGGCGGCGTTCTCGTGGAACATGGAGAACTCGTCGTAGGGCACCCGGTCGGCCATGGCTGGACCCTAGCCAACGGCCGGCCGGCGGGAGCGGGCCGGCCCGGCCCCGCCGGTGGTATCGCCGGCCCCGCCGGCGGTATCCCTCAGCCGGGAGGCCGGGCCGAAGATAATGGGGGCGGTGAGCCCGGCCGACGAAGACCATCGCTTCGGCACGCGCGCGCTCATCCAGGCCATCCAGGACCTGTCGCTGGCCCGCACCCCGCTCGACGTGCAGCACGTGGTGCGCCGCTCCGCCCGCCGCCTGATCCGGGCCGACGGGGCCAGCCTGGCCCTCCGGAAGGGGCCGGTGTGCGAGTACGTGGAGGAGGACGGCCTGGTCCCGGGGTGGGCCGGCCGGCGCCTGACGCTCGGGAGCTGCCTGAGCGGCTGGGTCATGGTCAACGCCCGGCCGGCGGTGGTACCCGACATCCGGGCCGACCACCGGCTGCCGCTGGCGCAGTACCACTCCGGCCCGGTGCGCAGCCTGGTGGTGGTGCCGATCCGGTCCCAGGACCCGATAGGGGCCATCGCCAACTACTGGACCACCCCCCACCTGCCCGACGGCGACGAGGTGCGGATGCTGCAGGCCCTGGCCGACTCCACCTCGGTGGCCCTCGAGAACGTGGCGGTGCGGGCCGAGCTCGAGGAGCGGGTCCGGGACCGCACGGCCCGCCTGGAGGAGGTCAACGCCCAGCTGCAGCGGGAGATCGCCGAGCGCCGGCGGGCCGAGGAGGAGGTGCGCCAGCTGTCGCTCATCGACGAGCTGACCGGCCTGTACAACCGGCGGGGGTTCATGCTGCTGGCCGGCCGGGAGCTCAAGGCGCTGCAGCGGTCGGGGCGGCGGGCCCTGCTGCTCTACATCGACCTGGACGGCCTGAAGACGGCCAACGACCTGCGGGGCCACGACGCCGGCGACCGGCTGCTGGCCCGGGCCGGGGGGGTGCTGCGCACGGTGACGCGCGAGACCGACGTGGCGGCCCGGATCGGCGGCGACGAGTTCGCGGTGTTCATGCTCCTCGGCTACGACCACCCGCCGGTGCACCTGATCGTGGAGCGGTTCCTCGACGCGGCCCGCCGGGCCGGGGTCAAGTGGAGCGTGGGCGCCACCGCCACCCCGCCGGGACGGACGGTCACCCTGGACGACCTGCTGGTGGGCGCCGACGAGGCCATGTACCGGGGCCGGCGGGCCCGCCGGGGCGACCGGCCGGCGGAGAGGGTCGGGGCCCGGCTGTAACGGCCGGGCCGGCGGGTCAGGAGGGGATGCGCCGCCAGACGGCCCGGGGCAGGTGCCGGAACACCGCGAAGACCGGCTGCAGCTGGGCCGGCACCCACACCACCGCCCGGCCCCGGCGCAAACCGGCCACGGTGGCGTCGGCCACCGCCTGGGCGGTGGTGGCCATGGGCGCCTCCTCCATACCGGCGGTCATGCGGGTGCGGACGAAACCGGGCCGCACGATGAGCACCCGGATCCCGGTGCCGGCCAGCGAGTCGGCCAGGCCCTGGAAGAAGCCGTCCATGCCGGCCTTCGACGAGCCGTAGATGAAGTTGGCCCGCCGGACCCGCTCCCCCGCCACCGACGACAGGGCCACCACCGCGCCGTGACCCTGCTTCCTCAGATGACGGGCGGTGGCCAGCCCGGCGGAGACCGCTCCCACGTAGTTGGTGGCAGCGACACGGACCGCCCCGTCACCACCGGCTTCATCTTTGTCCTGATCACCGAGCAGCCCGAAGGCGATCACCACCACATCCAGGTCCCCGCCAGCCCGGCGGGCGGCCTCGGCCAGCACCTCGTCGTGGCCGGCGGTGTCGGCCGCGTCGAAGGCCACCGTCTCCACCCGCCCGGCGCCCGAGCGGCGCAGGCGGTCGGCCGCCCCCTCCAGGCCGGCGGGGTCGCGGCCGGCCAGGACCACGGTGGCGGAACGGGGCCGGGCCAGCTGCTCGGCGATGGCCAGGCCGATCTCGGAGGTACCCCCGAGGACCAGCACCGACTGCACCGCTCCCAGCGCGTCCCTCATCTCGGGCCCGCCGACGGGGCGTCGGGGCCGGGGCCCGGGAGGGGGCCCGACAGGGCGGGCAGGCGGCGTAACAGGTCGGAGCGCATACGGCGGTCGGGGTCCAGTCTGTCTCGGACTTCCCGCCAGGCGGGGAGCCGTGGGTACATGGTCTCGAGCAGCTCCGGGCGGAGCCTCGAGTCCTTGGCCAGGTAGATGCGGCCGCCGGCGGCGACGACCTGGTCGTCCATGCTGTCGAGCAGGCCGGCCAGCCCGCCGAACGACACCGGCAGGTCCAGCGCCAGGGTCCAGCCGGGCCGGGGGAACGACAGCGGGCCGGCGTTGGACGGCCCGAACCGCTTCAGCACGGCCAGGAACGACGCGCAGCGCTGCGAGACCAGCTCCTCGATGATCCGCCGGAGGGTGGCCTCCTCGCCGTCGGGCAGGACGAACTGGTACTGCAGGAAGCCCCGGGCGCCGTAGATGCGGTTCCACCCGGCGACCATGTCGAGGGGGTGGAAGAACGACGCGGCCGGCACCACGTGGCCCTCGGCCCGCTTCGGGGCCTTGCGGTACCACAGCTCGTTGAAGGCGGCGACGGTCCAGCGGTTGAGCAGGCCGGAGGGAGCCCACGGCGGGGCCGGCACCGAGTCGAGGGGGGCGAAGCGCAGG
>JAKAXN010000458.1 GCA_021816565.1 Actinomycetes bacterium | reverse complement strand
CTGCTCATCGGCTGGATGGACCGCCAGGACAGCTGACCCGGTCGGGGCGGGTCCCGGTCAGTCCCAGGCCGGGTCTATCGCCGCCCGCAGCCTGCGGGCCGCGGCCTGCGGGTCGGCCGACTCGGTCAGGTAGCGGACCACCACGAAACGGCGGGCCCCGGCCGAGATCATGGCCGGGATGGTCTCGGGGGTGGCCCCCCCGGTGACGAACCACGGCACCGCATCGCCGGCCGGCGTGGCCGCCACGTAGCCGAGGTACCCGAGGCCGGTGCCGGGCCGGCCCGGCTTGGTGGGGGTGGCGTTGACCGGTCCGGCCGACAGGTAGTCGACCGGTTCGCCGACCGCGGCCTGCCACTCAGCCGGGGCGTGGGTGGACAGCCCGATCACCGCGTGGGGTCCGAGGATCCGCCGGGCCACCTCGGGCGGGGTGTCGTCCTGGCCGACGTGGACCCCGTCGGCGCCGCACGCCAGGGCCAGGTCGGGCCGGTCGTTGAGCACGAACGGCACGCCGAAGTCGGCGCAGACCCGGGCCGCCAGCCGGGCCCGCTCCAGCAGCGGGCGGGCGTCGAGGACCTTCTCGCGTAGCTGCACCACGTCCACGCCGCCGCGCAGGCACGCCTCGAGGAAGCCGGCCAGGTCCGGCCGGTCGGGGGTGCACAGGTACAGCCGCCGCCCCGACAGGAGGGGATGGACCGGGGGGTGGCCGGCCGGCTCAGCCACCGGCCACCGCCCGTACCAGCTCCACCCGGTCACCGTCGGCCAGCGCCACGGAGCCCATCTCGGCCCGGGGTATGGCCCGGCCGTTGACCTCGGCCACCACCCACCTGGCTCCCACGCCGAGAGCGGCGAACAGGTCGAGCAGGCCGGCACCGTCGGGCAGTTCAACCGGGTTGCCGTTGGCCACCACCTTCACCGGCCGACCCTCACGACCCGTCCCGGGCGGCCTTGGCGGCCGCCTTCATCTCCTGCTTGTAGGCCCGCACCCGGCCCAGCGATTCCCGGTCGACGATGTCGGCCACGGACATGAAGGTGCCGGGACGGCCGAAACGGCCGGCCGCCTCCTCCCAGCCCGGAGGCCGCACCCCGAGCTGCTTGGCGAGCAGGCCGACGAAGATGCGGGCCTTCTGCTCCCCGAAGCCGGGCAGGGCCCTGACCCGCCGGTACAGATCCTCGCCGTCCGCCGCCCCCGTCCAGATGTCCGCGGCCCGGCCCCCGTACCCGTCGACGACGATCCGGCACAGTTCCTGCACCCGCTTGGCGTTGGCCGCCGGGAAGCGGTGCAGCGCCGGCCGCTCCCCGAACACCGCGGCCAGCCGGTCGGGGTCCATGGCGGCGATCTCCTCGGCCTCGAGGCGGCCCCCCAGGCGTTGCTTCAGGTCGAGCGGCGATGAGAAGGCCCTCTCGAGCGGTATCTGCTGGTCCAGAACCATGCCTATGAGCAGGGCCAGCGGATCGGTGGACAGCAGCTCGTCGGCGGCCGGGTTCCCCGACAGCGCCAGCTTTGCGGTGGGCATCGGGGGAACCCTAGGCCACCCGGGGATCGGGGTTGTCCGGGTCGATGTCGTAGGCGGTGATGGCCGCCTCGACCTCCCTGGCCTTGGCCTCACCGCCGGCCAGCAGGCCATCGAGCACGGCCACCACGATGTGGGCGGCGTCGGTCTCGAAGTGGTGGCGCAGGGCCTCCCTGGTGTCGGAGCGGCCGTAGCCGTCGGTGCCGAGCGGGGTGTAGTGGGCCGGCACCCAGCGGGCGACCTGATCGGGAACCGCCTTCATGAAGTCGGTGACGGCCACCACCGGGCCCGACGCCGCCTCGAGGGCCTCGGTGACGTAGGGGGTGCGGGGCTGGAGCCCGGGGTGCAGGCGGTTCCACCGCTCGACCGACAGGGCGTCCTCGCGCAGAGCCTTGTAGCTGGTCGCCGACCACAGCTCGGCGGCCACGTCGTGCTTCTCCGCCAGCAGCCGCTGGGCCTCCATGGCCGCCTGTGATGCGGTTCCGGAGAACAGGATGGTGGCCCGCCGGGTCGGACCCTCGGGCGCAGCGGAGAAGCGGTACAGGCCCCGCAGGATGCCCTCATCGACCCCGTCGGGCTTGGCCGGCATCTGGTAGTTCTCGTTGTAGAGGGTCAGGTAGTAGAAGATGTCCTCCGGCTCGGGGCCGTACATGCGCCGGATGCCGTCGTTGACGATGGCCGCCACCTCGTAGGCGAAGGCCGGGTCGTAGGCCTGCAGGTTGGGGAACGTCGAGGCCAGCACGAGCGAGTGGCCGTCACCGTGCTGCAGTCCCTCCCCCAGGAGGGTGGTGCGCCCCGCCGTGCCGCCCAGCATGAATCCCCGGCCCCGCATGTCGCCGAAAGCCCAGGCCAGGTCACCGATGCGCTGGAAGCCGAACATGGAGTAGAAGATGAAGAACGGGATCATGGCCTGGCCCCACGTCGCATACGACGTCCCGGCCGCGGTGAAGTCCGCCATGCCGCCGGCTTCGGAAATGCCCTCCTCGAGGATCTGCCCGTCGCGCCCCTCGGTGTAGGACAGCATCAGCTTCGAGTCCACCGGCTCGTAGAGCTGCCCGTGGGGGGCGTAGATCTTCACCTCCTTGAACAGGGCGTCCATCCCGAAGGTGCGGGCCTCGTCGGGGATGATCGGCACCACCCGGCTGCCGATGCCCTTGTCTCGCAGCAGGTTGCGCAGCATCACCGCGAAGGCCATGGTCGTCGACACGGCCCGCTTGCCCGAGCCGGTGTCGAACTCGGCCAGGGTCTTCTCCGCCGGGGCCGGCAGGGGTTTGTTCCGCACGACCCGGGCCGGCAGGGACCCGCTCAGGGCCTGGCGGCGTTCGACCATGTACTGGTACTCGACCGAGTCGGCGGCGGGCCGGAAGAACGGCGGTTCGCCCTTCTCCAGGGCCTCGTCGGGGATCTCCTCCTCCAGGTAGAGGCGGTCGCGCAGCAGCTTCAGCTGGGCTGCGTTCATCTTCTTTATCTGATGGGTGGAGTTGCGGGCCTCGATCTCCGGGCCGAGGGTCCAGCCCTTGATGGTCTTGGCCAGGATCACCGTGGGCTGCCCGGTGGTCTCGGTGGCCGCCTTGTAGGCGGCGTACAGCTTGCGGTAGTCGTGGCCGCCCCGGGGCAGGTTCCGCAGGTCGTCGTCGCCCAGGTGATCGACCAGGGACCGCAGGCGGGGATCGGGGCCGAAGAAGTGCTCGCGGATGTAGGCGCCGTCCTCTGTGGCGTACTTCTGGAACTCGCCGTCGACGGTGGTGTTCATCTTGTTGAGCAGGGCCCCGTCGACGTCGCGGGCCAGCAACTCGTCCCACTTCGAGCCCCACACCACCTTGATCACGTTCCAGCCGGCGCCGCGGAAGGTGGCCTCGAGCTCCTGGATGATCTTGCCGTTGCCCCGCACCGGGCCGTCGAGGCGCTGCAGGTTGCAGTTGACCACGAAGATGAGATTGTCGAGCTGCTCCCGGCCGGCCAGCGACAGGGCGCCGAGGGTCTCGGGTTCGTCGCACTCGCCGTCACCGAGGAAGCACCACACCTTGCTGTTGGAGGTGTCCACCATCCGCCGGTTGTGCAGGTACCGGTTGAAGTGCGCCTGGTAGATGGCGTTGAGCGGGCCCAGCCCCATCGACACCGTCGGGTACTCCCAGAACTCCGGCATCAGGCGGGGATGCGGGTACGACGACAGGCCGCCCACGCCGGCCTTCTGGCCCTGCAGCTCCATGCGGAAATACGAAAGCTGCTCTTCGCTCAGGCGGCCCTCCAGGTAGGCCCGGGCGTAAACGCCCGGAGCGGCGTGACCCTGGAAGTAGACCTGGTCCCCGGGCTGGCCGTTGGCCTTGCCCCGGAAGAAGTGGTTGAAGCCGACCTCGTAGAGGCTGG
>JAKAXN010000457.1 GCA_021816565.1 Actinomycetes bacterium | reverse complement strand
CGACTCGAGGCCGAGGGCTACCAGCCGGCCGCCGCCCCGGAGGCTGCGGACCTGGTGGTGGTGAACACCTGCGCCTTCATCGAGGCGGCCCGGCAGGAGTCGATCGAGACCATCCTCAACCTGGCCGACGCCCGCCGGCCCGGCTCCCGCCTGGCCGTGACCGGGTGCATGGCCGAGCGCTACGGCTCAGAGCTGGCCGAGGCCATACCTGAAGCCGATGTGGTGGCCGGTTTCGGCATGGATCTGACCGGCCGGGCCGGCGGTCCCGTCCCCGGGGGAGTGCCGGTCAGCCTGGGCCGCAAGCCGGACCGGGTGCCGGACTTCGATCTGCTCAACCTGCCCCGGCCCCGGTCACGGGCGCCGTGGGCCTACGTGAAGGTCGCCGAGGGCTGCGACCGCAAGTGCGGATTCTGCGCCATCCCGTCGTTCCGGGGCAGGCAGCGGTCCCGGCCCCTCTCCGCCGTGCTCGACGAGGTGGACCGCCTCGAGGTGCCCGAGGTGGTGCTGGTGGCCCAGGACCTGGCCTCCTACGGCCGGGACCTCGACGGGGGGAAGGCCATCGAGACGCTGGTCCGGTCGGTCGCCGAGAGGGTGGACCGGGTCCGGCTCCTCTATTTGTACCCTTCCGACCTCACCGACGGTCTCATAGACGTGATCGGTGAGAGCGGCTGCCCCTACTTCGACCTCTCACTCCAGCACGTGTCGCGGCCCCACCTGCGCCGCATGCGCCGCTGGGGTGACGGCGGGCGGTTCCTCGATCGCATCGGGCGCATCCGCAGCCGCTGGCCGGAGGCCGCGTTCCGCTCCTCCTTCATCGTCGGCTACCCGGGCGAGACGGAGGAGGACCACGACCAGCTGCTGGCGTTCCTGTCGGAGGCCGGCCTGGACTGGGCCGGGTTCTTCCCCTTCTCCGAGGAGCCCGGCACCTACGCCGCCACCCTCGAGGACCGGGTGCCGGCCGGGCTGGCGGCCGAACGGTTGGCCGAGTGCTCCGAGCTGCAGGACGGCATCACCGCCGCCCGGCGGTCCGCTCTCGTCGGGTCGAAGACGACGGTGCTGGTGGACGAGCCCGGCTCCGCCCGCAGCCACCGGGAGGCCCCGGAGATCGACGGGATCATCCGGGTTCCCGAAGATCTCGAACCGGGTAAGTGGGTCGACGTGATGGTCACCGCCGCTGCTGGTCCCGATCTCGAGGCCGAGCCGGTGGCGGGCGACCGGGTCGGGGGGCGCGGCTGATGGCGACCAAGGTGGCCGGCAAGTTCGAGTCCTCGGCTCTGGCCACCCCGGCCAACGCCATCACCGTGGTGCGCATCCTGGCCGCCCCGGTGATGCTCATGCTCATCGTCGACCTGAAGATCTCGTGGGTGGCGGCCGGGGCGTGGCTGGCGGTGGCCAGCACCGACTTCCTGGACGGGTGGGTCGCCCGCCGGCAGGGAGCCACCACCTCCGGGGCGTTCCTCGACCCGCTGGCCGACAAGGTGCTGGTCATCGGGGCCCTGGCCTCCCTCTCGGCCATCGGGCTGATCTCCTGGCTGCCCGTGGTGCTGATAGCCGGGCGGGAAGCGGTCATCAGCGCCTACCGATCCGTCGTGGCCCGGCGGGGCATATCGGTCCCGGCCCGGCCCATGGCCAAGCTGAAAACCGCCGCCCAGGATTCGGCCGTCGGGTTCATCCTCATGCCGGCCACCGGGCTCCACCACCTGTGGATCGGCCAGACCATCCTGTGGGTGTCGGTGGGCCTGGCCCTGGTGAGCGGGGCGCAGTACCTGCTCGACAGCCGCCGCCCGGCGGACGGACCGGTGCGCATGGGATCAGGGGCGGACGAGCTGCCGGCAGCCTGAGCCGGGGCGGTCTGGCAGGCTCTTCCGATGCGCTGCGAGGTCCTAGCCATCGGCACCGAGCTCCTGCTCGGCCAGATCGTCGACACCAACTCCGCCTGGATCGGCGAGCAGCTGGCCGTCGCCGGCATCGATTCGCACTTCCAGACCAAGGTCGGGGACAACCAGGCCCGCATCGTGGCGGCCCTGAGGGCGGCGCTGGCCCGCAGCGACGCGGTGATCTGCTGCGGGGGCCTCGGCCCGACCAAGGACGACATCACCCGCGACGCCATTGCGGAGGTCCTGGGCGTCCCCCTCGACCTCGACGAGGAGGTGGCGGCGCGCATCGAGGCCATGTTCAGCTCCCGGGGCCGGACCATGGCGGTCAACAACATGCGCCAGGCGGAGGTCCCCCGCGGCGCCACCGTGATCCCGCAGGTGCGCGGCACCGCCCCCGGCCTCATGTGCCGGATGGGGGACCGCAGCATCTACGCCGTCCCGGGCGTCCCCCACGAGATGCGCGAGATGATCACCCGGGCGGTCATCCCCGACCTGGTGGCCCGGTCCGGGGAGGCCGCCACCATCTTCAGCCGGACGCTGCGCACCTGGGGCCTGGCCGAGTCGGCCCTCGACGAGACCCTGGCCGGGCGCATGGCCGAGCTGGACCGGGCCCACGCCGAGGGGCGCCCGGCTCCGACCATCGCCTTCCTGGCGAGCGGCATCGAGGGCATCAAGGTCCGCATCACCGCCAAGGCCTCCGGGCCCGAGGAGGCCGAGGCGCTGGTCGCCTCCGAGGAGGCGGCGATCCGTGAGCTGCTCGGCCCGGCCGTGTTCGGCGTCGACGAGCTCAACATGGAGGCCGCGGTGGGCCGGCTGCTGCTGGAGCGGGGCCTGGCGCTGGCCGTGGCCGAGTCGCTCACCGGGGGCCTGGTCGGCAGCCGCCTGACCGCGGTCGCGGGGGCCAGCGAATGGTTCAGGGGATCGCTGGTTGTCTACGCCAGCCAGGCCAAGCGGGACCTGCTCGGGGTGTCCGAGGGCCCGGTGGTCAGCGAGAGCGCCGCGGTGGAGATGGCCGTCGGTGCGGCCCGGGCCCTCCACGCCGACGTGGGCCTGGCGCTGACCGGGGTGGCCGGCCCCGCCGAGCAGGACGGCCAGCCCGTCGGCACGGTCTGGGTCGGGCTGAGCGGGGCGGCCGTGGGCGGTGAAGGGGCCCACCTGCTGCAGCTGGGCCGCTACGGCGGCGGGGCCCGGGAGCAGATCCGCCAGATCGCCACCATCTCGGCGCTGGACCTCCTGCGCCGGCGGCTCCTCGGGACCTGACGGCCCCGGTGGAACCACCCGGCCGCTGCTTCGTGGCGGTGGCGGCCCCGCCCGAGCTGGCCGACCGCCTGCGGGCCCTGGAACGCCCGTCGGGCCCGGGGCTGCGCTGGACGCCCGAGCAGCAGTGGCACGTGACCCTCCGGTTCTTCGAGTCCGTCGACCCCGACGCCCTGGTGGGCGCTCTCGACACCCGGGCGGCCAGCCCGGCCGGGCTGCCGGCGGCCGAGGCCGTCGCCGGTCCCGGCCCCCGGGCCCTGGCCCGGCGGGTGTGGATCCTGCCGGTCGAGGGGCTGGACGACCTGGCGGCGGCCGTGGGAGAGGCCACCGCGGCGCTGGCCGGCCCGCCACCCCCGCCGCCCCGGTCGGCGCAGCCGTTCCGGGGTCACCTGACCCTGGCCCGGGCCCGGTACCCGTCCGCTCTGCACCGCCTCCCCCGCCCGGACCTGGTGGCGCGCTGGCAGGTGCCCGAGATCATGGCCGTCCGCAGCGAGCTCCGCCCCGGCGGCGCCCGCCACCAGGTGCTCCGGCGGTGGCCGCTGCCCCGACCCTGAGAGGGCCGGGCCGCCGATTGCGGTCGGGGGCCGCCGGGACCGACCGCCCGGGGCGGCCCACCGGGGACCGCCACCCGCCACCGCAACGCTCCGGCGATCCGCCGGGGTAGGTTGCCGCCCATGGTCGGCTCCATCCTCGGTAACCGTGTCCGCCGGGTCGAAGACCCGGATCTGCTCACCGGGCGAGGCACCTACATCGCCAACATGAAGG
>JAKAXN010000045.1 GCA_021816565.1 Actinomycetes bacterium | reverse complement strand
CGACTGCCCGACCTCCGGCCCGGTGCCAGTCAGCGAGCAGCGAGTGCAGCTCGGGCGCTTCGGGGGTGGTCCGGCGCTGGGTAAGGGTACCGACCGTCATGGCCCGCCAGCCATTCGCGTCGAACACGGATCTGAGCAGTGCACAGGTCGTCGTCTTGCCGTTGGTGCCGGTCACCGCGGCCACCGCCAGCTTCCGCGAGGGGTGCTCGTACACCGCGTCGGCCACCGGCCCGAGGGCCCGGCGCACGGAGGTCACGACGATCTGTGGCACCGCCACGTCGACCACCCGCTCGCACAGGAGGGCCACGGCCCCGTCGGTCACCGCGGCGGCCGCGAAGGCATGGCCGTCGGCCACCGAACCGGGGACGCAGGCGAAGATGCTGCCCTGCTCCACCCGGCGGGAGTCCATGGTGACCGACCCCACCTCGGTGTCCGGGCTGCCCACCAACTGCCTGAGAAGCCCGAGGCGCCGCAACCCGGCGTCGTGGATCAGCTGCTCCAGTCGCATCCCGGTCAGCCTTCCACTGCCATCCGGGCCTCACCGGCTGAGACTGCTGGTCGTGCTGACGCCCGAACGAGGGGTGCGGCGCCGTTCCGGCCCCCCGCCGGGGGCCGCCCGGTCACGGGGAGCCTGCCGACTGCGATTTGGTGGTGGGCCAGATGGTGCTGCCGGTCGGGGCCGGAGCCGACGGGGTCAGGTACAGGACCTTGGTGGGCTGGACCATCCCGAGGCGTCCCTCGGCGGTGGAGATGATCTGCTGCGGTGATCCCAGCTGGGCCACCTTGAGACGCAGGTTCTGGTACGACGTCTGGGCCTTGCTGACCTCGGCGTTGAGGTGGTCGATGCGGAACTGGCGCTGGGCCAGGACCACGTGCAGGTAGACCAGGGCGAAGGCGATGAAGGTTCCGGCGGCGATGGTGGCCATCAGCACGGCCCGGGCCCGCCGCCGCCGCTGGGCGGCGCTCAGGGTGCCCGGCTCGACGACCTTCAGATGGCGGGGCCGGCGGTGCTCCTCGGGGGCGGCGACCGGCCGGGGGGCCAGGGCGGCCGCACCCACCGTGGCCGCCGACGGGTTGGCCATGGCCCGGGCCCGCCGGGGGGTCGGGTCCGGCTCCTGGCGGCGCCGGGTCGGCCGCCCCGATCGCAGCGCCGATCCGGCCGGGTGGACCGGACGGCCGGCGGAAGCGGCCGAGCGGGCTCGCGCAGCGTCCGGGGCCGCCGGGCGGGTACGGGCCGGGCGGGCGGAAGCCAGCCCGGACGGCGGCTGCACCTCACCGGACAGCTGGGCCCGCCTGATGACCTCCTCCACCCGGCGGCGGACGGGGTCGGCAGCGGCGGAGGGCCCGGCCAGGCGGGCCGCGGCGGCCGCCCGGGCCTCGTCCGGCCGGGCCCGGGGCGGCACGCCTCCGGACCGGTGACGGGTGTCGTCTCCGGGTGTGGGCCTCATCTTCTTTCCCCTTCCGTGGCCTGACCCCCGAGCCCCTCCACAGCCCTCAGCCGGACGCTCTCGGCCCGGTGATTGGCTTCCACCTCGGCCGACGACGGGCGGCGCGACCCCCGGGTCAGCAGCCGTACGGTCGGCTGCGCCCCGCACACGCAGGGCAGCCCGGGCGGGCACACGCACCCCCCGGTCGCCGCATGGCGGAAGCGGTCCTTGACGATCCGGTCCTCGCCCGAGTGGTACGACAGCACCACGCAACGCCCGCCCGGGACCAGCCGGGCCAGCACCGCATCGATAGCCGCCGGCAGGATCGACAGCTCCTGGTTGACCGCCACCCGCACCGCCTGGAACACCCGGCGGGCCGGGTGGCCGCCGGTCCGGCGGGCCGGGGCCGGGATGGCGTCTCGGACCACGGCGGCCAGCTCGGTGGTGGTCGACAGCGGGCGGTGGGCGACCACCGCCCGGGCGATACGCCCGGCGAAGCGGGTCTCACCGTGTTCCCGGAACAGGGCGGTCAGGTCCCGCTCGCTCCACCCGTTGACCACGTCGGCTGCGCTCAGCGGGCGGCTCGGGTCCATGCGCATGTCCAGGGGGGCCTCGGCCCGGTAGCTGAAGCCCCGCTCGGGGCGGTCGAACTGCGGTGAGCTCACGCCGAGGTCGAACAGAGCCGCCGACAGCCCGGGCCGCCCCGCGCCGTCCAGCACCTCGGCGGCCCGGTCGAACCGGCTCCGGACCACGATGGCCCGGGGACCGAAGCGACCGAGGGCCGCCGACGCGGCCTCGATGGCCTCCGGGTCCTGGTCCAGACCGACCAGCGACAGCTGCGGCGCGGCATCGAGGACGGCGCAGGCGTGGCCGGCGCCACCCAGGGTGGCGTCGAGGTAGGTGCCGGCGGGCACGCCGGCCAGCAGCTCGACCACCTCGTCGAGCATCACCGGCCGGTGCTCGAAGCGGGGACCGCTCACCGGGCCGGGACCGGAGGGCAGCAGTTCGTACCGGACCATCCGCAGCCCCTCGACCGGCATGCCGTCGGGATGTCTCCCCGATTCGGCGAAGTGGAAGCGGGCGGAGAAGGGGACTTCCACCCTGCTGGTCGAAGGGCTGCGCATGAGCCGGAACGTCTGGTGGCAGCCGGGGTACGGCACAACGGGGGCGTCGGGAATCACGCCCCACCGGTGGCGGGGTCCGGCTGCGGGGACACCACCTCGAATCCGCCGCTGAGCGAGGCGTCGCCGGCCGCGCCGTGCACCTCCCACACCTGCGGGTTCCACAACTCGATATGGGTGAGAGCACCGTGCACCAGCACGGTGCTGCCCTCCGCCATCTGGGCGAAGTCCCTCAGGTACTGCGGGAGCGCCACCCGGCCCTGCCGGTCGAGGTCCACCTCGGCCGAACCCATGGACCAGGCCCGGGCCCGGGCCCTCTCCTCCGGGGTGCCGTCCATGAGGGCGGCCATCTCCTCGGCCTTGCGATCGAACGCCTCGGGGGTCCAGATGGCCAGGCACCGCTCGTTGAACTTGGAGACGAGGGCCAGGGTGTCGAAGCTCGAGCGGAAGCGCGCCGGGAGAATCACCCGTCCCTTTCCGTCCAGGGAGTGCTCGTACCTCCCAACGAACCTCGTCGCCACTTTTCACGTACTCCGTCCTCTGTGAGCTCAGGGCCCCTCCCCTTCGCGCCACTTGGCCCCACTCTATGGTCCAGCGCCCCACAAAGTCAACGACGCGCCCCCCTGCGTCCCCTTTTTCCGCCGTGGACGCGGCGCGCCGGGATCCCGCCCGGTAGGGGCGGGACAACCGCGGCTGGACGTCGTCAGGGAGCCGAAGTCGGGTGGCCTCAGGGCCGGAGGCTCAGGTGACGTCCCGGCGGAGGGTGGACACCGCCCCCAGCGCGGCCGTGGCCAGGCCCCAGGCCAGCAGGGCCAGCGCCCCGCCCCACCACGGCAGCAGGTCGGCCCCCTTCACGTTGGAGGGCTGGACGATGGCGGTGGACGCGGCGGCCGGCAGGGCCTTGGCTATCCACCCGAGGTGGGCCCAGCGCAGGAACAGCCCGAGCAGCCCCTCCACGATGGTGACCAGGGCCAGGGCCACCATGATGGCCGCCACCTGGTTGCGCAGCAGCGCGCCGAACCCGAGACCGAACACCGCCCAGGCCGCCAGGCCCACGGCCATGAGGAGAAGCATCCGGGGGATCCCGTCCGAGCCGATGCGCACCGGGTAACCCCGGGCGGCGATGAGCACGGCCCCGAGGCCGGCGGCCACGGCGGTGAAGATGACGCCCATGGCCAGGCCGACGCCGGCGGCCACCACCGCCTTGGCGGTGAGGACCCGGGACCGGCGGGGGCCCACGAGGAACGTCGGGGTGATGGTCTTGTGACGGAACTCCCCGGCGACCATGACCACGCCCATCACCAGCGGCATGAGGTAGCCGATCTCGAACGGCACGCCGTAGACGGCTCGCACCGACCCCGGGTCGGCCAGGCTCGTCAGCGCGTTGTTACCGGCCTCGCTGTTGCCGGCGGTGAAGACGATCACCGCCACGTAGAACACCACCAGAGCGATGCCGCCCAGGGTCAGGCCGAGCAGCATCCGGGTGGTGGTCACCTTGCGGACCTCCGAGCGGACGAGCGCCCTCACCTCGGGCCCCCCACCGCTTCGGGCTCCCCCACCCCATGGTCGGATCCGGCTCCCCCGGTCAGCTGCAGGAACACGTCCTCCAGATCGGCCGACCGCTCCGCCAGCTCCGACAGCTCGACGCCGTCCACGAAGGCCAGGTGACCCACCTGATCGGTGGTGGCTCCCGATACGAGCAGCATCCCGTCGCGGGTCTCCACCGGCAGGCCGGCGCCGGTCAGGGCCCGACCCAGGCGGGCCGGGTCGGGGGTGCGGACCTGCACCACCCCGGCACTGCGCCCGATGATGTCGGCCAGGGGGCCCTCGCGGACCAGCCGGCCGCGCGAGACGATCACCACCCGGTCGGCGGTGTGCTCCATCTCGGAGAGCAGGTGGCTCGACACCAGGACCGTCTTGCCCAGGTTGTGGGCCAGGTGGCGCAGGAGCAATCGGATCCAGTTGATGCCCGCCGGGTCGAGTCCGGTGGCCGGCTCGTCGAGCACCAGGCAGGCCGGATCACCGAGAAGAGCGGCGGCGAGCGACAGCCTCTGGCGCATACCGGTGGAGAACCCGCCGACCCGCCGGTCGGCCGCTCCGGTCATCCCGGTCAACTCCAGAACCTCGTCGGCTCTCCGGTCGGGAAGCCCGGCGGCCGCGCACATGACCAGGAGGTGGTTGCGGGCGGTCCGGCCGGGATGGAAGCTGGCCGCCTCGAGCGCCGCCCCGACGGTGCGGATCGGGTCCACCAGATCCGGGTACGAGGACCCGCCGATCCGGGTCCGACCGGCGGTGGGCGTGACCAGGCCGAGGAGGCACCGCAAGGTGGTCGTCTTGCCGGCCCCGTTCGGGCCGAGGAACCCGGTGACCGACCCCGGCTCCACGGCGAAGCTGAGGTCGTCGACAGCCCGGATCCGCCCGAAGTCCTTGGCCAGATGCTCGATGGTGATCTCGCACATTTCCCACCCATTGAGCACCCGCCCGCCGGGCACCGACCAGGGGACTTGGACCCACCGGTCCGCCGCGGTGACGTCGGCCGCACCCCGAGGTCACCCGGCCTCGGTACCCTTGCCGTCGGCGATGGTGAAAACGGATGGAAAAAGGACGAGCTACAGAGGCCAGCGCCGCTACCTGATCCTGGCCATCTGCTGCATGAGCCTGCTGATCGTCGGCCTGGACAACACCATCGTCAACGTGGCCCTCCCCTCGATCGGCCGGGAGCTCCACACCCAGGTGTCGGGGCTGCAGTGGACCGTCGACGCCTACACCCTGGTTCTGGCCAGCCTGCTCATGCTGTCGGGCTCCACCGCCGACCGCCTGGGCCGGCGGCGGACCTTCCAGGTCGGCCTCACGCTGTTCAGCCTGGGGTCCCTGCTGTGCAGCCTGGCTCCCTCGGTCGGGCTGCTGGTCACCTTCCGGGCCCTGCAGGCGGTGGGCGGTTCGATGCTCAACCCGGTGGCCATGTCCATAATCACCAACACCTTCACCGACCGCCGGGAGCGGGCCCAGGCCATCGGGGTGTGGGGGGCCGTGGTGGGTCTGAGCATGGGGCTCGGACCGGTGGTCGGGGGCCTGCTGGTCACGTCGGTCGGATGGCGGTCTATCTTCTGGATCAACGTCCCCATCGGCCTGGCCGCCTGCCTCCTCACCGCCCTGTTCGTGCCCGAGTCCAAGGCCCCCCGACCCCGGCGCTTCGATCCGGTGGCCCAGATCCTGCTGATCGTGGGTCTGGCCTCGGTCACGTTCGGGATCATCGAAGGCCCCCGCGACGGCTACGGCTCGGCTCTCATCCTGGCGGCGTTCGCGGTGTTCGCCCTAACCGTGCCGGCCCTGGTCCTCTACGAGAAGCGGCGGCGGGAGCCGCTGATCGACATCCGGTTCTTCCGCAGTGCCCCGTTCTCCGGGGCCACCGCCATCGCCGTGGCGTCCTTCGCCGCCCTGGGCGGCTTCTTGTTCCTCAACACCCTGTACCTCCAGGAGGGCCGGGGGCTCTCGGCCCTCCAGGCCGGCCTGGACACCCTGCCCATGGCCGCCATGACCGTCCTGCTCGCCCCCCTGTCGGGGGCGGTGGTGGGCCGCAGGGGCACCAGGCCCCCGCTGGTGGTGGCCGGCGTCTTCCTGGCCGCCAGCGGCTTGATGCTGACCCGGATCACCCCCACCACGCCGTTCTACTGGCTGTTCATCGCCTACACGTTTTTCGGTATCGGCTTCGGTGTGGTCAACGCGCCGATAACCAACTCGGCGGTGTCGGGCATGCCCAACAGCCAGGCCGGCGTGGCCGCGGCGGTGGCGTCGACGAGCCGCCAGATCGGCCAGGCCATGGGGGTCGCGGTGCTGGGGGCGCTGGCCACCGCGGCCCTTCACGGCTCGGCCACCGCCGGACTGGCCGCGGCCAGCCACCCCGGCTGGTGGGTGGTGGCCGCATGCGGCGCCGTGGTGCTGGTGCTCGGGATCGTGACCAGCTCCCCGCGGGCCCTGGCCAGCGCCGAGCGGGTCGCCGCCACCTTCGACGACGGGACCACCCCCGGCGCCGCCAGCTCCCGGCCGGGCCGGAGCGCGGCAGCCGCCGGGACGGTCGGCTGATGCTGCCACCGGACGCCCCGGGCCGTCCGGACGGGCCGGGGCCCTGCGCCGGGCCCCACGTGGGCATCGAGTTCCCCGCCGAGGCGGACCGGGACCTGCTGGCCCAGATCCACGCCGTGGTGGGAGCGGTGGTGGCCCGGGGCGGCGCTGTCGGCTGGCTGTCACCGCCGCCCCGGGCGGAGACCGACGCCTGGGTGACCTCGGTCGTGGCCGGGGCCGCGACCGGCGAGTCGGCTCTCTGCGTGGCCCGGGTGGACGGGGTGGTGGCCGCCACCGGCACCTGGCACCGGGACCAGGCTCCGGTGTTCCGCCACCGGGCCGAGATCCGCAAGATCATGGTCCACCCCTCGTCGCGGGGGTTGGGCCTGGGCCGGCGGGTCACCGGGGCGGTGGCCGACCACGCCCGCGCTGCGGGGATCGAGACCGTGCACCTGGGCGTCCGGGGCAACAACCATCTGGCCATCGCCATCTACCGCGGGCTGGGATTCACCGAGTGGGGCCGGTTCCCCAACGTCATCGAGGTCGGCGATCTGCGCTTCGACGAGGTGCGCATGTACCTCCGCTTCCCGACCGCCACCGACGTCGTCAACCGGGGATCGCAACAGGTCGGACCCGGCAGCTCCCCCGCCCCGGTCGGCTGAGCGCGGCCGGGGCCGCCGGCCCCGCCCCGGCCGGTACGGTGGGACCGTGGAACGGGCCATGGAGGGGTTCCATCTCGATGACGAGGGCGATTGGGTGGCCGAGCTGGAGTGCGGCCACGGCCAGCACGTGCGCCACCGCCCACCGTTCCAGATGCTCCCGTGGGTCGTCGACGAGGAGGGCCGGCGGGGCCGGATGGGAGCGCCGCTCGACTGCCCCCTCTGCGACCGGGCCGAGATGCCCGACGGCCTGGAGCCGGACCGGACCGGCGACGTCTGGGACGAGCGGTCGATCCCGGCCGGCCTGCGCCGGGACCACCGGCTCGGGCCCCGGACGTGGGGCCGGCTGCACGTCCTGGCGGGCCGGCTGCGCTTCGTGCCCGACGGGGGTTCGTGGGCGACCGGGCCGGTGGATCTGGACGCCGGTTCGGTCCAGGCCATCCCACCGCTGATGGCCCACCACGTCGAGACCGCCGGCCCGGTCTCCCTGCGCATCGACTTCTACAAGGTGGCCGTACCCCTCGGGCCCGGCGCCGGGGATGACCGCGGCGGGGATGACGGCGGCGACCCGGCCTGCTGGGCCCACATGGTCTGCGCCGCATGCGGAGCCCTGGTGGACCGCCCTGGTGCCCACCGGCCCGGCTGCCCGCAGGCCGACGCCGAGCGCGGCTAGAGGACCGGCGGAAGCTGCTCGGCCAGGTCGGCGATGGTCCAGCGGTCCGGACGCGATATCTCGGGCTCCTTGGCCCACCCGCCCATCGGGGCGATGATCCCCCCGAAGCTGTAGAACACCCGGCCGGTCACCGGGCACCCTTCCCCGGCCAGCCAGGCCACCAGCGGCGAGACGTTGGCCGGATCCCATTCGTCGAAGCGGGACGGGTCCTCGGGCGGGGCGACTATGTCACCCAGACCGGGCGTGGCCTCGGTGAGGCGGGTGCGGGCGGCCGGGGCCACGGCGTTGACCCGGACCCCGTAGCGGCCGAGCTCCTCGGCGGCGATCACGGTCAGGGCGCCGATTCCGGCCTTGGCCGCCCCGTAGTTGGCCTGGCCGGGGTTACCGAGCAGACCGGAGGTGGAGGAGGTGTTTATCACCGCGGCTTTCACCTCCCGACCGGCCTTCGACTGATCCCTCCAGTAACCGGCGGCGTGGCGGAGCGGGACGAAGTGCCCCTTCAGCACCACCCGCACGACGGTGTCCCACTCGTCCTCGTTCATGTTGACGATGAGCCGGTCGCGCAGGATGCCGGCGTTGTTGACCAGCACGTGCAGATCCCCGAACGCGTCGACGGCGCTCTGTACGAGCCGGCGGCCGCCCTCCCAGTCGGACACGTCGTCGCAGTTGGCGACGGCCTCCCCGCCCATGGCCCTGATCTCCTCGACCACCTCGTTGGCCGGTCCCGGCGAGGAAGCCTCGCCGTCGGGGCCTGCGCCGAGGTCGTTGACGACCACCTTCGCCCCCTCTGAAGCGAAGAGCAGGGCGTGCTCTCGCCCGATGCCCCGGGCCGCGCCCGTGATTATCGCCACCCTGCCGTCGAGATAGCCCATCAGAAGATCATGTCATCCAGGGCCGCGGCCATGGCGGAGACCACCCGGGCCTCCGACCCGGGGCCCAGGGCCCGGGCGGCACCGCTCAGGTCCGACGGCGGGCCCGGCGCGTGCGCCGCCCCGGCACCGTCGGGGCCGACCGCACGGCGGCCCTCCGCCGAGAGCAGCGACACCCACAGGCCGGGCTCCCAGCGCAGGAGCGCCGCCGTCTGGAACAGCGCGGCCCGGCGGGTGCGCCGCTGCGACACGCCCACGACCTTGGCGCCGCCCATCTCGACCTCCCCCGGACCCACGCCGGCGAAGCAGACCACCGGCGACCAGCGGGTGGCGCGCATCGCTCCCCGCCAGACGGTCGGGTCCTCCCCCCCGGTCACCCCGGCTGATCGCAGGACACCCGCCCACAGGTCACCGACCCACCAGGCCGCCCGGCCCACGTCGTCCTCCCACAGCGGGTCGCCGGCCGGCAGCAGGAAGTCCACCCACACCGACAGCCCGGGCCCGACCAGCACCGCGCCCCCGCCGCTGTGGCGCCGGGCCAGGCCCAGGCCGGCCCGGCGCAGGGCGTCCGGGTCGAACCACTGCTCGGGCTCGTGGCTGCCGAGCACCACGGCCGGGCGGTCGGCGACGACCATGCGGGCGGTGCGTCCCAGCGGCTCGGCCCGCAGGGCCGCGGCCGACGCGGCGTGAAGCTCACCGGCCGGGCCCGTGACCCGCTCCACCCTCCAGGCAGGACCGCTCAAGCGCTCAAGCGCTCAGGCTGCCGGACGCGTTCCGGCCCAGGTAGGTCTCCCACTCCGAGCGGATGCGGCCGCTGGCCACCAGGATGAAGGTCCTCTGCCGTGGCACCGACGGTGCCCGGCGCAGGCGCATGGTGGTGTCCTCGAGCATGTGGTCCCGCTTGCGGGCGTTGCAGGGCCGGCACGAAGCCACCACGTTGTCCCACGAGTGGAGGCCGCCCCGGCTGCGGGGGATTACGTGGTCGATGTTCTCCGCAGCCGCCCCGCAGTACTGGCAGAGATGTCCGTCCCGGGCGAACACGGCCCGCCGGTTGAGGGCGATCCGGGCCTGGTAGGGCACCTTCACGAAGTGCCGGAGGCGGACCACCGACGGCTCGGGGAGGGCCAGCCGCTCGGATCGGAACACCCGGTCGGTGGGATGGAGCAACTCGGCCTTCTCGTCGAGCAGGAGCATGAGGGCCCGCCTGGTCGGTACGACGCAGAGCGGCTCGTAGGTGGCGTTGAGCACAAGAGCCTGTGTCACCGCCACCCCGCCTGTTATCGGGCCGGTCGGGGTCGCCCGCCGGCGACTGGCTCGAGTGGACGGTCCGCTGGTGGCAGCAACGGCACATCGTGACGTTACCGCGCCGGGTGGCTCATGCGGCGGCACCACGCCAGGTACCGGACCAGCTCCTCGGCGTCGAGATGGCCGCCCGAGCCGTACATCGTCTCCATTCGGAACCTGACGTAATCCGCTGAGGGGACCGGCAGCGGGGGCCATCTTCGCCACCACCGGCGCGGGACCAGCTGCAGGGCGACCGGCCAGAGGGCCGGACGCCGCAGAACCGCACCCGCCAGCGACAGCCACCCCCGGGCTCGGACCGCCGGTCGTCGTGACACCGATCGGGGCGACACCTGGTGGGGCCCGCCGGTCACGCCGCCTGCTTCCACGCCAGGGCGGCCGCCCCCACCAGGGGGGCGTCGGCACCGAGCGGGCTGGGCCCGATCCGGCACCCCGACGAGTAGGGAAGGCGGGCGGTGGCGGCCAGCTCGTCGCCGGCGGCCCGGAAGAACGGGGCTCCGAAACCCAGGGCCACCGACCCGGCCAAAGACGCCACGTCCAGATCCAGGAGGTTGGCCACCGTGCCCACCGCCCGGCCGACCAGACGGCCGGTCCGCTCCACCAGCCCGGGACCGGCGTCGGCCGCCGGCCGGCCGCTGATGGCCGCCAGTGCCGTCCCCGACGCCTCGGCCTCCAGGCACCCCCGGGCCCCGCAGCGGCAGCGCCGGCCGCCCGGGACCACCGTGACGTGCCCGATGTGGCCGGCGTTGCCGGTCCGCCCCGATACCAGCCGGCCGTCGAGCACGATCCCGCCCCCGACCCCGGTGGACACCACCATGGCCAGGTAGTTGGCCGCCCCCACCGCCCCGCCCTTCCAGCCCTCGCCGAGGGCCAGGGCCCGGGCGTCGTTGTCCACCGCGGTCGGGACCGAGGTGAGGGCCGCCAGGCGGGACCGCAGCGGGAACCGCCTCCAGGCCGGTATGTGCAGCGGCGACACCGAGTCCCCGCCCTCCATCGGCCCGCCGCATCCGGCCCCACACGCCTCGACCGGCCCGCACTGCACCGCCTGCTCGACCAGTCCGGCCACCACCGACCACACCTGATCCGCCGATGCGGAGGGCGCCGGCGGAGTCGGGGCGGAGGCCCGCCAGGTGATGGTCCCGGCCCGGTCGACGCGGGCCACCGCCATCTTGGTCCCGCCGACGTCGACGGCCAGCACCTCTGAAGATTGCATCGGGGGGCAGGGTACGCTACGCAGGGGGACCCGTTCCGGAGGAAGTGATGGCGCGACAACCAGCGGCTCAGGCCACCTCCTCCGACACGTTCGCCTCCGTATTCGACGCCATCGTCACCAACGTGTCGCGGGTCATCCACGGCAAGGAGGAGCCGATCCGCCTGGCGCTGGTCTGCCTGGTCTCGGAGGGGCATCTCCTGCTCGAGGACGTCCCCGGGGTGGGCAAGACGACCCTGGCCAAGGCCCTGGCCCGCTCGCTGGACCTCGACTGCCGGCGGATCCAGTTCACCCCCGACCTCCTGCCGTCGGACGTGACCGGCACGAGCGTCTACGACCGGGCCAGCGGGTCGTTCTCCTTCCGCCCCGGACCGGTCTTCGCCAACGTGGTGATCGGCGACGAGATCAACCGGGCCTCCCCCAAGACGCAGTCGGCCCTGCTCGAGGCCATGCAGGAGCGCCAGGTCACGATCGACAGCGCGACCCACCGTCTCCCCTCCCCCTTCCTCGTCATCGGCACCCAGAACCCGGTGGAACACGAGGGCACCTACCCGCTGCCCGAGAGCCAGCTGGACCGGTTCCTGATGCGTATCCGCATGGGTTACCCGGACCGCTCGGCCGAGCTGACCATGCTCGGCTCCGAGTCAGCCGAGGACGTCGACGACCTGCCCACCGTGGCTGCAGCCGGCGCGGTACCGGCCATGGTGCGCGCCGCCCGGGCCGTGCACACCGCGCCGGCCCTGCGGGGATACGTGGTCGACCTGGCGGCCGCCACCCGCAGCCACCCGGCCCTTCAGCTCGGCATGTCCCCCCGGGCCACCCTGGCCCTGCAGGGGGCGGCTCGGGCGCTGGCCGCGGCGGAAGGGCGCGACTACGCCATACCCGACGACGTCAAGGTCCTGTTCGGCCCGATCGTCGAGCACCGGATGGTCCTCTCCCCCGAGGCGGTGGTCAGCGGGGTGGAGCTGCGGGAGGTGCTGGCCGACATCCTCAGAAGCGTCCCGGTGCCCTCCGGCCGCTCGGGAGGATGACGAGCCGGTCCCGGGCGCTGACGAGCCGCGGCCGGGTGGTGGCCGGCTCCGCCGCCTTCATGGCCCTGGCGGCCTACGTCTTCGGTGTCCAGGAGCTCTACTGTCTGGCCGCCGCCGCCGCGGTGCTGGTGGTCGTGGCCCGGGGATGGGTCCAGGCCCGCCGGTGGGAGGTCGAGGTCACCCGCCACGTCCACCCGGCCCGGGTCCAGGCCGGGTCCGACGCCCGGGTGGAGCTGACGGTGCGCAACAGCGGCCCCCGGCCCACCCCGCCCCTGCAGGCCCGCGACGCCTTCGACGGCGGCCGACGCTGGGCCCGCTTCGCCATCGCACCACTCGATGCGGGCGAGACCCGGACCAGCTCGTACCGCCTGCCGTCCGGCCGGCGGGGGGTGTACCACCTCGGGCCGCTCGAGCTGCAGCTGCTCGACCCGTTCGGCCTGGCCTGCGCCACCCGGCGCACCGCACCCGACACGTCGCTGACCGTGCATCCCCGCTACGAACTGGTGCCGATCAGGGCCGCTTCGTCGCACCGCGACGACGACCGGCGGCCCGTGCGCTCGCGGATAGGAGATGCCGGCACCGAGTTCTACATGCTGCGCGAGTACGTCCCTGGTGACGACCTGCGCCGGGTGCACTGGCCGTCCACCGCCCGCCTCGACGACCTGGTCATCCGCCAGCCGGAGGGAGCCCGGCGGGGTCGGGTGACGGTGGTGGCCGACACCCGGGCCACGGTCCACGACGGCGAGTCGCTGGAGGCGCTGCTGTCGGGGGCCGCCGGCCTGGCGGTGTCGTGCCTGCACGCCGGCCTCCAGGTGAGAGTGGTGACCACTGACGGCTTCGACTCGGGCCACCGATCGGGCCGGGTGGCCGGCGTGGCCCTCCTGGACGGCCTGGCCACCGCCGGGGCCCACCCGCCGGCGCCCGGGGCCCCGCCTTTCCAGGTGGCCGGGCGGGCCGACCCGGTGATCCTCCTCACCACGGACCGCTCCACCGGGGCCGACGTCGAGTCGGCGGTCCGGCTGGGCGGCCCGAACGGCACCACGGTGGTGTTCTTCGGGACCGGGCCGGGGTCGGTCCCCGGTGGGCCGGACGTCGGTTGGCGCGGGGTCCGGGTGCCGCCGGGCGGATCGTTCCGCGCCGCCTGGGCAGCGGCGGAGGGCGCCCGGTGCTGACCGATTCCGGCCGCCGGGGCCCGGCGTCGGGCACCGGAGCCGGAGGGGCGCCGACCCGCAGGGGTTCCCCCCCCGGAGGGGGCCGGGCGGGCGGTGGCGGATCCGGCTGGAGCGGCGGCCCGGGCGGCTGGAGCGGCTCCGGGCCGGGACCCGCCGGCCGCGACGGCTCCGGCCGGCTCGCCCGGTGGGCCCGGACCGAGGGGGCGGCCGGCCCCTCGTCGGGGGCGGTGGGCCCGGCGGACGGCCCGGCCACCTGGGCGCTGGCGCTGCTCACCGTGGCTTCGGCGGCCGGGCTGTTCCGGGTCTTCACCGGCCGGTCGTGGGTGGGTCCGGTGGTGGCGACCGTGGCGGTCACCCACCTGGCCCTGTGGGCCATGCGCCGCTGGCGCTTCGGGCAGTTGCTGGCCGCCCCCGTCGCCTTGGCGGTGGTCGCCCTGATGATCGTCTGGACGGTCTTCGCCCCGGCCACCACGATGGGATTCCCGGGACCGCACGCCTGGGCCGAGCTGGGCCGGGCCCTGGGCCGGCTGGGCAACGACTTCTCCACGATGGTGACACCGGTCGCCCCCACCCGAGGCTTCGAGGTCCTGGCCGCCGGGGGAGCCGGGTTGGTGGCCGTGCTCGGTGACTGGGCGGCGTTCCGGTGGCGGTCCCCGCTGGTCGCGGTCCTGGTCGGGGTGGCGGCGTTCGTGGCCTGCTCCGCCGCCGGTCAGGGTGGCGGGCGGGTCTGGACCATCGGCGCCGAGGTGGCCGCCATCTGCGTGTTCCTGCTGGTCGAACGGGCGACCGCCACCGGGGGCCAGGTGTGGTTCGCCGGCGTCCGCTCCGGCACGGGCCGCTGGGTGGCGGTCGTAGGCGCGGCCGCCGGGGCGATGGCGCTGGTGACCGCGATGGCCCTGACCCCGGCCCTGGCCAGCCGGGACGGCGTGGGGGCGCTGGGCTGGAGGTCGGGAACCGGCAGCGGCGGGGAGCGGATCGTCCCCAACCCGATCGTCTCGCTGCGCACCCGCCTCATCCAGTACGCCAACACCCCGGTGTTCGCGGTGGACAGCACGGTGCCGTCCTACTGGCGGCTCACCTCGCTGAACACCTTCAACGGCGAGACCTGGACCTCCACCGGCGCCTACCGCAGCTTCGGGCAGCGCCTGCCCGGTACGGCTTCGCCCACCCCCGGCGCCCGCCCGGTGCGAGCCACCTTCCAGATCCAGCAGCTGGACTCGGTGTGGTTGCCCGAGCAGTTCAACCCGGTGTCGGTCCAGGGCGTCCACCACGTCTCCTACGACCCCGGCTCGGGAAGCCTCATCACCTCCTCGGCCACCAGCAACGGCCTGTCCTACACGGTGGGGTCGGTCCAGTACCTCGACACGCTGACCCCGGCCGCCCTCGAGGCGGCACCACCGGTGGGTGACCCGGCGGCCCTGTCGGCCGACCTGGAGCTTCCGGCCGTGGTGGACGGCCCCATCACCCAGCTGGCCGACCGCCTCACCGCCGGCCAGAAGACCGAGTACGCCAAGGCGCTGGCCATCCAGGACTACCTGAGGGGCCCGCAATTCAGCTACACCCTCGACCCGCCGTCGGACGGCTCCGGGACGTCGGCGCTGTACAACTTCCTGTTCGTGACCCGCCAGGGATACTGCCAGCAGTTCGCCGGCGCGTACGCCGTCCTGGCCCGGGCGGCCGGGCTACCGACCCGGCTGGCCGTGGGCTTCGCCACCGGCGAGGCCCTGGCCGGGGGCGGCTACCAGGTGTACGACCGCGACGCCCACACCTGGCCCGAGGTGTACTTCGGACCCCGGTACGGGTGGATCCCGTTCGAGCCCACCCCGGGGTTCTCCATCCCCGGCACGTCCGGCTACACCGGCACCGCCCAGCCGGGCGGGGCCGCCTCCGCCCCGACGCCGACCACCGTCCCGGCCGGCTCGTCGGCCAGCACCCCCGCCCCCCATCGGGCGTCGACGGCCACCACCGTTCCCCCCACCCCCACCACGGCCCCACTCGCCGGTCCCCGGCCGGCCCGCTCGGGGTTCCCCGGCTGGATCGCTGCGCTGCTCGCCGTACCGGCCGCCGTGGTGCTGTGGGCGGCGGCCAACGTGGGGTCGAGGGAGGCGCTGCGCCGTCGCCGGCGCCACCAGGCGGAGCAGGCCGGCCCGGCTGCGGTCATCAGGTACCTGTGGGACGAGGCGTGCGCCGATCTGACCTGGCTGGGCATCACCCGGGAGCCGGCCGAGACCGACGACGAGTTCGCCCGGCGGGCCAGTCACCTGCTGCGGGTCCTGGGCCGGCCGGCACCGGCCGCAGACGACGGGCCGGGCGGCGACGACGGTGAGGGTGGCCTGCTCGGTCTGGCCGGGCTGGCCCGACGGGCGGCGTTCTCTGCATCCACTCCGCCGGAGCTGGTGGCCCGGGCCCGGGCCAGCGCCGGACGGGTCCGCCGCCAGGCGCGGGGCGGCTCGACAGCCTCCGAGCGTCTCCGGCGTTGGGTGTCGCTGCCTCCCGGTCAGGTGGCCCAGCTGGTCAGGTTGCTGCGCTCCGGCTAGGAGCGACGGTCAGCTGTCGCCTTCGCCGTTGAGCCGCCGACGCAGCCTCTTGCCGAACTCGTCCATGGACTGGCCGATGTTGCGGGCGCCGATGGAGCGGCTCATCTGCTCCAGACCCAGGCGGCTCATCCGGTGCAGGTTCTGGATCAGCACCACCGCGCTGGCCACCATCAGGAGGAACCCGAATACCCCCACGATCCAGCTCGACGCGAAGGCGGCGAGCAGCACCACCAGCCCCACGACGAAGCCCAGCGTGGCCCACCGGCAGTTCCTGGCCAGGTAACGGTGCAGCGTCGTCGAGCTGATCCGTCTGGCCGACTCTGGATCGGTGGCCGCGAACTGCCGCTCGATCTCGGCCAGGATCCGTTGTTCGTCTTCGTTCAGCGGCACTTCCGACCCTCCGCGCTCATCATCGCGCTGAGGGCAAACTACAGCAACGCGCTGCCTTAACGGCCACCAGCGGCCCCACGACCTGCCACTTTCTGCGGAATTGCGGTCACGCCGGCGGGGCGGGAGGCCGGTCCGGCCGGGAGGCACCGCCCGGCCCCCACTGGCTGTCCCCGGTGCGCTTGACCCGTAGCCGGTTGGCCTCCACCAGGGCGGCCGGCCCAACCGCGGCGGGACCGAAGCGCTGGCGGATGGCATCTATCGCGTCCACCACGGCGGTGTCGTCCCGGGCCGGATGGTCCACGCCGGGGGCCCCGGGCCGGGCCGGCTCGGACAGGCCCAGGGTCAGCTGCTCGGAGGGGGCACCGGCGGCGGGCCGGAGGTTGGACACCCCCACCCCCAGCAACCGGACGCCAGCGGCCAGGTCCAGGTCGGCCAGCAGCCGCGACGCCGCCTTGGAGATGACCGCGGCGGAGTCGGTACCGGCCGGCTCGGTCACCGAGCGGGTCCGGGTGGAGAAGTCCCCGTACCGGATCTTCAGCGTCACCGTCCGGCCAACCAGGCCGGCCCGGCGCATCCGCGACGCCACGGCGTCGGACATGCGCAGGACCTCCACCTCCAGCCCGGCGGGGTCGCGCCGGTCGTAGGGATAGGTCTCCTCGTGGCTGACCGACTTGACCTCCCGGTCGGGCTCCACCCCGCGCTCGTCGACGCCCCGGGCCAGGGCGGCCAGGTGCCGGCCGTGGGCCCGGCCCACCGCCCGCTCCAACACCAGCGGATCGACCACGGCCAGGTCGCCGATGCTGGAGAAGCCCAGGGCCCGCAGGCGCCGGGCGGTCGCCGGGCCGACTCCCCACAGGGCCTCGATGGGGTGGGGATGGAGGAACGCCAGCTCCCGGCCCCGCTCCACCACGAACACACCCGACCCGGTGCCGCCGGACCGGCCTCCCGCCCGGCGGTCCACCCGCGGCTTGGCCGCCTCGGATGCCAGCTTCGCCAGGAACTTGACCGGGGCCGCCCCCACCGAGCAGCCCAGCCCGAGCTCGGAGCGGATCTGGTCCCGTATGGCCGTGGCCATGTGGGACGGGGGGCCGAACAGCCTGAGGGATCCGCTCACATCGAGGAAGGCCTCGTCGAGGGAGATGCCCTCCACCAGGGGGGTGAAGCGGTGGAAGACGGCGTGCATGCCGGAGCTGACCTCGGCGTAGCGGTCGTAGCGGCCGGCGACGAAGACGGCGTCGGGGCACAGCCGCCGGGCCTGCACCGACGGCATGGCCGAGCGCACCCCGAACACCCGGGCCTCGTAGCTGCACGACGCCACCACCCCCCGGGCGCCGGCGCCGCCGACGATCAGGGGCCGGCCGGCCAGGCTGGGATCGTCGAGGGCCTCCACCGACGCGAAGAAGGCATCCATGTCCACGTGCAGGATCCACCGCTCCGGCCCCACCGCTCCAGTCTCCCAGACGCCAGGGACGGTCCGGGGATCTACGGCAGCACGATGCGTCGGAATCCCTCGGCCAGCGGGACCGAGGCCTCCCGGCCGGCCTCCTCGGCCCGCCGGTGCACCGCGCCGCGGAGCCATTCGCCGGTGTCACCCAGCTGGCTGGCGTGGCAGGCGATGGCCGCCGCCTTGGCGTCGATGGTCTCCGACACGTCCACCCAGGCGTCGGGTTCGAGGGTCCCCGACAGGTACAGCAACCCGACCCGGTGAGCCGGGCCCCGGTCCGGGAAGTAGTGCGGGTTGGCCGCCGCCGGAGCCACCGCGTCGATGGCCGCCCAGCCGACGGCCCGGTGGTCGCGGTGGTTGACGTAGGTGGCACCGAAGAAGACGGCGGTCGGGTCGGGCGCGACCACCGCAACCGGGCGCACCGATCTGATCAGCTCGACTATCCGGCCCCGCAGCTCCGGCCCGTCGTCGAGCTCTCCGTCGGCGAAACCCAGCCAGTGGTGCCGGTTGATCCCGAGCAGCCGCCCGGCCTCCTCGGTCTCCCGGCGCCGACGGGCCACCAGTTCGGCAGGGCGGACAGCCGGATCGAGCGACCCTTTGTCCCCCTCAGCGCAGATGCAGACCTCGACGGTGCAACCGGCCCGGGCCCAACGCGCCAGGGTCCCGCCGGCGGCCACGTCGGAGTCGTCGGGATGGGCGTAGACCGCCAGCGCCACCGCCGGCACGTCGGTCACCAGCTCGGCCAACGTCAGGGGGCCTTGCTGAGGAGCCGGCACGCCAGCTCCACTCCGTCGTCGTCGACGTCGGAGTGGGTGACCATCCGGACCCGACCGGGACCGACCGTACCGGCCCGCACTCCCCCGTCGGCCAGGTGCTCCAGCACGGACGCCGGGTCGGGCGGCGAGAAGGCGACGATGTTGGTCTCGACGGCGTCGGGGCTGAAGCCGATGTCCGGCCAGCGCTCGGCGACGGCCCCGGCCAGAGTCCGGGCCCGGGCGTGGTCCTCGGCCAGCCGGTCGATGCGGCCCAGGGCCACCAACCCGGCGGCGGCGATGACCCCGGCCTGGCGCATCGTGCCGCCCAGCCGCTTGCGGTGCAGCTTGGCCTCCTCGATCAGGTCGGCCGGGCCGGCCAGCAGCGAGCCGACCGGGGCCCCGAGGCCCTTGGACAGGCAGCACATCACCGTCGTGGCCGCCTCGGCCCGCCGGGCCGGGGTGCTCGCCGACGCCACCGCGGCGTTCCACAGGCGGGCCCCGTCCATGTGCACGGGCAGCCGGCGCCGCTCGGCCAGCGCGGCGATGGCGTCCATCCGCTCGCGGGGCCAGACCCGCCCACCCGCCGCCATGTGGGTGTCCTCGACGGCGATCAGCGCCACCTTCGGCTGGTGGTGGTAACCCGACTCCACCACCTGCTCCACGTCGGCCTCGGCCAGCCAGCCGTCCCGGTCGTCGACAGTGAGGAAAGTGACCCCGGCGTTGATGGGCCCGGCGCCTTCCTCGTAGACCACCACGTGCTGGCGGCCACCGGTGGCCACGGCGTCGCCGGGTCGGGTCAGGGTGCGCAACGCCACCTGGTTGGCCATGGTCCCCGACGGCACGAACAGCGAGGCCTGCTTGCCGGTCAACTCGGCGAAGGCTTCCTGCAGGCGCTGGACCGTCGGGTCCTCGCCGTACTCGTCGTCGCCGACCTCCGCGTCGGCCATGGCCCGGCGCATCTCCGGGGTGGGACGGGTGACGGTGTCGGAGCGCAGGTCGACCAGCACCGTCCCACCGTACGCTACAACTGGCTGGTGACCGACAACGCCGCCAGACGTTTCGAT
>JAKAXN010000456.1 GCA_021816565.1 Actinomycetes bacterium | reverse complement strand
CCCCCGGGCCGGCCCCGGTGGCCGGCGGGCTGTCCGTCGTGAGCTGGCGCGTCAACCCCGTAGGGTGACAGGGGCCATGGCGAGCCCCCCGATCTTCGACAACTGGCGCTGGCGGGACGGTCCGGTCCAGCCCGGCCGCACCGTCATCTTCGACCTCGACGGGGTGCTCTCCGACGCCGCCAGCCGCCAGCACTACCTGGAGGGGCCGTGGCGGGACTGGGACTCCTTCTTCGAGTCCTGCGGGGAGGACCCGCTGATCGAGGAGGTGGCCACACTCCTGGGGCTGCTCGACGCCTCCCTCGACATCGTGCTGCTCACCGCCCGCCCGGCGTGGGTGCAGCCCCAGACCGTGGCCTGGCTGCACCGGTACCGCCTGCGCTGGGATCTGCTGGTCATGCGCGACCGGGGGGACTACGGGGCGGCCCGGGAGTTCAAGCGCCGCTCGGTGCGGGAGCTGCGGGCCGTCGGTTTCGACCCGGTGCTCTCATTCGAGGACGACCGCCGCAACGTGGCCATGTTCCACGAGGAGGGCGTCCCGACCGTCTACATCCACTCCGGCTACTACGACTGACGGGCCCCCCGGCCGCCCGCCCCTGGCGGGTACCCGGGGCCGGTCGGGCCGCCGGCCGGTCACCACCGCACCCGGCCGGCGATCGTGACAAGCTGGGCCCATGGCCGATATAGCAGCGGAGCTGGCGGGCATCGTCGGTGCCGCCCACGTGTCGGCCGGCGCCGACATCAAGGACGACTACGCCCACGACGAGGCGCTCGGTCTCGAGCCGGTGACCCCTGCCGCGGTGGTGCGCCCCGCCAGCACCGCCGAGACGGCCGGGATCGTGGCCCTGGCCAACCGGCACGGGGTGGCCCTCACCGCCCGGGGTTCGGGTACCGGCCTGGCCGGGGCGTGCATCCCGGTGCCGGGTGGGGTGGTGGTCAGCTTCGAGCGGATGAACGCCATTCTGGAGATCGACACCGAGAACCACGTGGCGGTGGTCCAGCCCGGGGTCACCCTGGAGGAGCTGGACGGGGCCACCGCCGGGCACCAGCTCGTCTACCCGGTGTTCCCGGGTGAGTCCAGCGCCAGCCTGGGTGGCAACGTCAACACCAACGCCGGCGGCATGCGGGCCGTCAAGTACGGCGTGACCCGCCACCAGGTGCTGGGCCTGGAGGCGGTGCTGGGCGACGGCTCGGTGATCCGTACCGGCGGCAAGTTCGTCAAGTCCACCGCCGGCTACGACCTGACCCAGCTGATAATCGGGTCCGAGGGCACGCTGGCCCTCGTCACCGAGGCCACCTTGCGGCTCTACCCCCGGCCGCGCTTCTCCGCCACCATCCTGGCCCCGTACCCGACCCTGCCGGAGGTCACCCGGGCCGTGCCGAGGATCGTGGCCAGCGGGGTGGGGCCGCTGATGGTGGAGTACATCGACGTGCTCACCATGGCGGCCATCTCCGGGGACGGGAAGCTGGAGCTGGGCGTCCCGAAGCCGGTGCAGGACCGGACCCTGGCCTACCTGGTCGTGGTGCTGGAGAACACCCGGGAGGACCGGCTGGCCGAGGACGCCGAGCAGGTCGCCGACCTGCTGGCCGGTCTGGGGGCGCTCGACGTGTACGTGCTGCCCCCGACCGCCGGGGCGGCGCTGATCGAGGCCCGGGAGCGGGCGTTCTGGACGGCCAAGGCCGCCGGGGCCGACGACATCCTGGACGTGGTGGTGCCCCGGGCGGAGATACCGGGGTTCATGGAGGACGTGGCCGCCGCCGCCTCAGCCACCGGTTCGTGGGTGGCCGGCTGCGGTCACGCCGGGGACGGCAACGTGCACCTGTCGGTGTTCCAGGCCGACCCGGACAAGAGGTCCGAGGTGATCCACCGGATCCTGGCCCAGGGCATGGCCCGCGGCGGAGCGGTCTCGGGTGAGCACGGCATCGGATCAGGAAAAAGGGGCTACCTGGCCGCCCTGGAGGACCCGGCCAAGCTGGCCCTGTGGCGGCGCATCAAGGCGGCCTTCGACCCGGCCGCCGTCCTCAACCCCGGAACCATCTTCGAACTGGAGAACCCATGAACGGCGCCAACGCCCTGCTCCGCACCCTCGTCGCCGGCGGGGTCGACACCTGCTTCATGAACCCGGGCACCTCCGAGATGCACTTCGTGGCCGCCCTCGACACGGTGACGGAGATGCGGGGCGTGCTGGCCCTGTTCGAGGGGGTGGCCACCGGGGCGGCCGACGGCTACGCCCGCATGGCCGGCAAGCCCGCCGCAGTGCTGCTGCACCTCGGCCCCGGCCTCGGCAACGGGATCGCCAACCTGCACAACGCCCGGCGGGGCCGCACCCCGGTGCTGAACGTGGTCGGCGACCACGCCACCTACCACAAGCACTACGACGCCCCCCTCGAGTCCGACATCGACGCGCTGGCGTCGAACGTGTCGGGCTGGGTGCGCCGCTCCATGAAGACCGCCGAGCTGCCCGCCGACGCGGTGGACGCCCTGGGCGCGGCGTGGGGGCCGCCCGGCGGCGTGGCCACCCTGATCCTGCCGGCCGACGTGTCGTGGAGCGACGGGGCCGAGCCGGCCCGTCCGGCCCCGGCCCCGGGGCTCCACCAGCCCGACCCGGCCGCCGTGCGGGAGGTGGCCGCCGCCCTGCGCAGCGGTCAGCCGGTCGGCTTCCTGGTGGGCGGCACGGCGTGCCGGGCCGCCGCCCTGGAGAAGGTGGGGGCCGTGGCCGCCGCCACCGGGGCCCGGGTGCTGTGCGAGACGTTCCCGGCCCGGCTGGAGCGCGGCGCCGGCCGGCTCGCCCCGGAGCGGCTGGCCTACCTGGCCGAGATGGCGGTGGCCCAGCTGGACGGGCTGGCCCACCTGGTGCTGGTCGACGCGGTCTCACCGGTGTCGTTCTTCGCCTATCCCGGCAAGCCGAGCGACCTGGTGCCCGAGGGCTGCCGGGTCCACACCCTGGCCCGGCCGGGGGAGGACGTCATGGCCGCCCTGGAGGCTCTGGGGATGACGGCGACCGCGGCCGTGGCGCCTGCGGCCCGCCCGGAGCTGCCCTCCGGGGGCGCCGCCCTCACCGCCCAGACGCTGGGGGAGGCCATCGGGGCGCTCCTGCCGGAAGGGGCCATCGTCACCGACGAGTCCAACACGTCCGGTCTGTTCATATCCGGGGCCACCGCCGGGGCCCCGCCGCACGACTGGTTGACGCTCACCGGAGGGTCCATCGGGATCGGGCTGCCGCTCGCCACCGGGGCCGCCGTCGCCTGCCCGGACCGCAAGGTCGTGGCCCTGGAGGCCGACGGGTCGGCCATGTACACCGCTCAGGCCCTGTGGACCATGGCCCGGGAGGGACTCGACGTCACCACCGTGATCCTGTCCAACCGCAGCTACGCCATCTTGAACATGGAGCTCCAGCGGGTCGGGGCCGAGGCCGGCGGCCCGAGAGCCCGGGCCATGCTGGACCTGCGCCAACCCGATCTGGACTTCGTGAGCCTGGCCCGGGGGCTCGGGGTGCCCGCCACCCGGGCCGAGACCGCCGGTGAGTTCTCCGAGCAGCTGGCCCGGGCTCTGTCCGAACCGGGCCCCAATGTCGTAGAAGCTGTCATTTCCCGCTGAGCGGGCACCCCGAGACTTCTTCCCCTTTTCTCAGCTGTATGGGGCACCATGATGGGCGTATGGACCGCAACACCATAAAGACCACCTTCATCCTGACGCTGCTCGGTGCGCTGTGCGTCGGGGTCGGTTCGATCTGGGGCAGCACCGGGATCGTCATCGGTCTGGTCATCGGGCTCCTGTTCACCGGCGGCTCCTACTGGTTCTCCGACTCCATCGCCATCAAGGCGGCCCGGGCCGTCCCGGTGTCGGAGGCGCAGATGCCCGACTACTACGCGGTGGTGCGGGACCTGACGACCCGGGCCGGGCTGCCCATGCTCC
>JAKAXN010000455.1 GCA_021816565.1 Actinomycetes bacterium | reverse complement strand
GTGGCGCACCTGGTGTTGATCAACGCGGTGGGCGCCGCCGTCTGGAAAGAGGTGGCCGGCGAGGTGCGCTACCTGGCGGAGCGGCCCCTGTGGGGGTGGGTGGCCGATTTCTCCGTGGACATCGCCACCAGCGACGGGCTCGGGGCCACCCTCAAGGCCATCGGGGAGGACGCGCTGCCCAACGTGGTGCGCAACCCGGTGGGCCTGTGGCAGGCGGCCGGCCTGGCTCGGCGGGCCGATCTGCGGGCCGAGCTGGAGCGCCTCCGGGGCGACGGGATCCCGGTGACGGCGCTGTCGTCGGAGGGTGATCTGATCATCCCGGCCGCCAGCTTCGAGACGCTGTGCCGCACCCTGGGGGTGGCCGGGCAGGTGGTGCCGGGCCGCCACTCGTGGATGCTGGGCCGGCCCGACGCCTTCGGCGAGGTGATGGCCGGGGCGGTGCAGGCCGCGGCCGGGACCGCCGCACCCCCGGCGCTGCGCCCGGCGGCCAACGAATAGGACGGCGGCGACGGTGTGCCCTGGGTAGCTGTCTGCCGCGTCGAGGACATCCCGCCGGGCCGGGGCTGGCCGGTCACGGTGGGCCACCACCGCATCGCCGTGTTCCGCACCACCGGCGGCCTGAGGGCCGTCGACAACCGCTGCTCCCACGTGGGCAACCCCATCGACGACGGGTCGGTGTCGGGCGAGGTGATGACCTGCCCGTGGCACGGGTGGCGCTACGACCTGCGCACCGGCGACCATCTGACGGCCTTCGGGCACCGCAGCGGGCTGCGGACCTGGCCGGTGCGGGCCGAGGGCGACGAGGTGCTGGTAGAGGTTGACTGATCTCCGCGGAAAAGGGCTCCGCCGTCGGTGCCGCCCCGCCCCTCCCGCCGCCCGGCCCTGCGCGAAGCTCTAGCGACCATGACCCTCCTGCGGCGGATCCTCAAGAGGCTGTTCGGCTCGGTGGTCCTGGCGTCGGTGACCCTGGTGGGGGCGCCGGTGGTGTTCGCGGGCACGGTCCTGGCCGGGCTGATCCTCCTGCCCCTGCCGGCGACCATCCCGCTGCCGAAGGCCAACCCGACGGTCGTGCCCACGGTCATCTACGACCGCTACGGCCACCAGATCGCCACCCTGCAGCAGTTCGACCGCAACATCCCCTTCACCGACGCCCAGGTGCCGCAGGTGCTGAAGGAGGCGGTCATCGCCGACGAGGACGCCAACTTCTACCACGAGGGCGGGATCGACATCAAAGGGATCCTGCGGGCCGCCTACGCCGACATCCGCAACCAGGCCACCGTGCAGGGCGGGTCCACCATCACCCAGCAGTACGTGAAGCTGGCCTACACCAACGGCAGCCGGACCATCCTGCGCAAGATCCGCGAGGCCATCCTGGCCAACCAGCTGTCCCGGGAGGCCGACAAGGAGGAGATCCTCTACCGCTACCTGAGCATCATCTACCTGGGCGACGGCAACTACGGGGCCGCCTCCGCGGCCGAGACCTACTTCCACGTGCCCATCAGCGCCCTCGACGCCTCGCAGGCCGCCACCCTGGCCGGCCTGATCCCGGCGCCCAGCGCCCGGGCTCCCGAGGAGCACCTGGCGGTGGCCGAGATCGCCCGGGAGCTGGTGTTGAAGAAGATGTTCCAGCAGCACTACCTGACCGCCGACCAGTACCGGGCCGACCTGGCCGCCCGGCTGGCCGCGGCCGGGCCGGCGGCCCCGCCCGGCGCCACCCTGGTGTACCCGGTGAAGCCCACCCCGACCAGGTACCCCGACTTCGTCAACTACGTGACCCTGTGGCTGGAGCAGCACTTCCCGCCCTCGGTCCTGCAGTCGGGCCTGCGGGTGCAGACCACCCTGGACCCGGCCGTCCAGAACGCCGCCTACGCCGCCGTCGACGCCACCTTGCGGGGCTCCTCCTACCCGACCGACATGGCCCTGGCCTCGGTGCAGCCCCAGACCGGCTTCGTCGAGGCCCTGGTCGGCGGCCGCGGCTACGGCGGCACCGGCCCCGGCCAGCAGGTCAACCTGGCCCTGGGCGGCTGCCTGCCCCCCATCCCCAAGGCCAAGGTGTACTCGCCGGCGCCGTGCTGGTCGGGCGGGATGATCGGCGGGGGCGGGGCCGGCCGCCAGCCCGGATCGTCGTTCAAGGCCTTCACGCTGGCCGCGGCGTTCGAGAAGGGCATCCAGCCCTCGACGGTGTACCAGGCCCCGTTCATCTACGACATCCCCGGCTGCAAGGTGCTCCCCGGCCAGCCGGCCAAGGCCTGCCAGGTCCACAACGACCCGGGGGAGGCCGGCGGGCCGCCGCAGGAGACCCTGGCCGAGGCCACCGCCCAGTCCACCAACACCGTCTACGCCCAGGTGGCCGACCAGGTCGGCTGCCCCAAGATCGCCTCGCTGGCCGCCGAGCTGGGGGTGGAGACGGCGTTCTACTCCACCCCTCCGTTCTACTACTGCGCCACCTACACCCTGGGTGAGCTGGGGGTGTCACCTCTCGACATGGCGTCGGCCTACGGGGTGTTCGCCGACCACGGCCAGCGGGCCGCCCCCACCCCCATCCTGGAGGTGGTCAACGCCCAGGGCAAGGTCCTGGTCGACAACATCCGCCCCCTCCCCAAGACCACCACCGTCGTGCCGGCGGCGGTGGCCGACAACGTCACCAGCACCCTCCAGGGGGTCATCACCAGCGGCACCGGCACCTCGGCCGCGCTGGGCCGGCCGGCCGCCGGCAAGACCGGCACCACCAACAACACCAGCGACGCCTGGTTCGTCGGCTACACCCCGACGCTGTCCACCGCGGTGTGGATGGGCAACGAGAACAGCGACGCCACCTCCCTCGGGGCGGTGCGGGGCTGCCTGGTGAGCGGGGGCTGTTACACGGTCGGCCAGGTCTACGGGGCCACGTGGCCGGCGACCACGTGGAAGGAGTTCATGCAGGCCGCCCTGGCCAAGGTGCCGGTCACCCAGTTCAGCGCCCCGCCGCCGCTGGTGGCCCCCCAGGCCGCGGCCGCCCTGCAGGGGCCGTCCACCCCGACCACCACCGCCATCGGCCCGGGCAGCCCCGCCTCGGTGCAGCCCACCCCCTCGGGCGGTCCCTACTCGAGCCCGCCGCCCACCCCGTCGGCCCCGCCGCCGGTGGTGGTGGCCCCGACGACCACCACCACGCTGCCACCGTCGGCTACCACCACGACCACGCTGCCCGGCTCTGCCAGCACCACCGTTCCCGGCTCCGGAGGGACCGGCCCGCCGTCGGGCGGGTTCTTCGGCTTCTAGCCCACCGGTTGCCGGCGGTCACGCGACGCCCGGCGCCCGGAGCCCGGAGCGGTCAGTGCCCGGCGGCCGGAGCGGTCAGTGCCGGCGGCGGCTGGCGTGCATGGCCCCGGCCCTTACCAGCACCCGGGTGGTGCTGACCCCGTCGCCGGTGCTGGTGACCTCGGTGCGGACGTCGCTCGGCGGCAGGGACTCGAGGTCGATGCCTCTCGACGCCATCAGGGCGGCGGCCACCAGCCGGGCCGTCTCGGCCACCTCGGGGGTCCCGCCGGGGGTGCTCTCCACCACGATCCAGTCGGTGTGGGCCACCCGGTTGTAGCGGGTCGGCTGCCAGTCGGTGTTGGGCGGCACCCGGCTGCCCCCACCGCGCTTGTGCTCGGTGAAGACGCCCCAGAGCATGAGCGTCGCCACCATCACCCAGCAAGCTGCGAAGCCGATGATCTCTGCCACTCCCATGGGCCCTCCCTCGGCTCAGGGTACCGCAGCTTTCTACGGAGGAGCCGGGGTGGTCGGCTTCAGTGGCCGCCGGCGAGGGTGCCGCCCGGACAGGACAGCACCTTGCTGCAGGCCGCCTCGACGTAGGGGACGTAGTAGGCCCCGGAGCTGGTGAAGCCGAGCGGGGCGTAGGTGCGCGAGCCCACGGCCACCACCTGGCCCTTCT